>CAJQTN010000010.1 GCA_905620505.1 uncultured Pelagibacteraceae bacterium | reverse complement strand
AAATGGAGGTTTGCTTTTGATTGATTATGGTTTTTTAAAACAGAAAAACAAAAACACTTTGCAATCTGTAAAAAATCACAAACAAAATATGATGTTTAATAACGTTGGGAATGCAGACATTACTTCTTTGGTAAATTTTAATTTATTAAAAAAGTATCTAAAAAAGAAAAAACTTAAAGTAAATAATATTGTAACACAGGAATTTTTTTTAAAAAGAATGGGAATTATTAATAGAGCAGACATGGTAAGTCAAAGAATGAATTTTAAAGAAAAATCAGACCTTTATTTAAGATTACAAAGATTGCTAAATCCAAAACAAATGGGGAAATTATTTAAAGTTATATCTGCTTTTAAAGTCAAAAAAAAATTTTCACTAGGATTTATTTAATGTATTTTTCAGAAAAATTTAATGAGTTTAGCGATATTAAACATTGTTTTTTTTCAAAAAAAGGAGGTGTGTCAAAAGGTTTTTATGACAGTCTTAATTGTGGTCTTGGTTCCAATGATAAGAAAAATAATGTTCTAAATAATTTATCTATTGTATCAAAAAAAATGGGTGTTTCTAAAAATAATTTATTTTCAATGAATCAAACACATAGTAATAAGGTTGTGATAATCAACGAAAATAATAAAAATATTCAGAGAATCAATGCTGATGCATTGATCACAAAAGAAAAAAATATTACAATTTCAGTTCTTACTGCAGATTGCGTTCCGATATTAATCTACGAGGAGAATAATCATATCGTAGCTTGTATTCACGCTGGATGGAGAGGTGCGCTAAATGGAATTATTAAAAACACCTTTGATGAAATAATTAATATGGGTAAAAATAATAAGATTTATGTTGCGGTTGGCCCTTGTATAGGTGTAAAAAATTATGAGGTAGATAAAGACTTCTACGATCAATTTATTAAGGAAAATAAAAAAAATGAAATTTTTTTCTTTCATCTGGAAAAAAGTAAATTTTTATTTGATCTTCGAAAATACGTTAATTTTAAAATAAAAGAATTTGACATAGAATATGTGGAAAATATAGATTTTGATACATACGTTGAAAGAGAGAATTTCTTTAGCTTCAGAAGATCAGGGAAATTAGGTGAAAAAGACTACGGCAGATGTATTTCTACAATAGGCTTGGCTTATACTTAATTCATTTGAAAACATAAATAATTAATTGTATAACCAACTTACTCCATGAAAATTTTATCCGGAACTAGTAATCCCAGATTAAGTAAAGAAATTTCAAAAAAACTTAAGCTTAAGCTTATCAATACAAATATTAAAAGATTTGCTGATGGTGAAATTTATATAGAGATAAATGAAAACATAAGGGGAAATAGTGTTTTTGTAATCCAGTCTACATCGACACCAGCAAATGATAATATTATGGAGTTGCTTTTATGTATTGATGCTCTTAGAAGATCTTCCGCAAAAAACATCACTGCTGTAATTCCTTACTTTGGATACGCAAGGCAAGACAGAAAAGTTGCGCCTAGAACTTCTATATCAGCAAAAGTTGTTTCAAATTTAATTACAAATGCAGGAGCTAGTAGAATTGTAACAGTTGATTTACATGCCGGTCAAATACAAGGTTTTTTTGATATCCCTGTAGACAACCTATTTACTACTCCGATGTTTGCCAGGTATATTAAGAAAAAATTTAAAATTAAAAATTTAGTTTGTGTTTCACCTGATGTTGGTGGTGTCCAAAGAACTAGAGGACTTGCTACTAAAATAAAAGCTGATTTGGCGATCATAGATAAAAGAAGACCTGAACCAGGTAAGTCACAGGTAATGAATATCATTGGAGACGTTAAGGGAAAAAACTGTATTATAGTAGATGATATAATTGATAGCGGTGGAACAATTATTAATGCTGTTGAAGCCTTAAAAAAAGCAGGAGCAATAGATGTTTATGTTTTTATCACTCACGCTGTTTTAAGCGGCGAAGCTGCTGAAAAAATTAAAAAATCTAAAATAAAAAAATTGATTATTACCGACACGATAGATAATTCTTTAAAAATAAAAAATAATAGTAAAATTGAGGTTATTTCTATCGCTCCTCTTATGGCTGAGGCAATTAGTAGAATTTCAAACTCTACTTCCGTATCTGACTTATTCAATTAGTGCTTGTTTTATCAACTAACTTACGTTAAATAGCACATCCAAACAAAAACATGATTAATTTAAAAGCTATAAAAAGAGATACTGTCACTAGTGGGCAGCTAAACAAACTAAGAGAAAGTGGTTTCATTCCAGCTATTCTGTATGGTGGCAAGGATCCCAATGCTAAAATTTCAATAGAAAAAAAACTTGTTAAAAATATATTAAACTCTGAATCTTTTTTATCTAAAGTGCTTGAGTTAGATGTGGACGGTAATAAATTAAAAGTAATTCCAAGAGATATTGCTTATAATGTGATTTCTGATGAACCGATTCATATTGATTTTATGAGGGTTGTTGTTGGCACAAAAATTGTTTTAGACATTCCAGTTAAATTTATCAATAACGATGAATGCCCAGGATTAAAAGTTGGTGGGGTATTAAATATTGTGAGACGAAAAGTTGAACTGAGGTGTCCTGCAGATAATATTCCAGAAGAAATTATTATTGATTTAAAGGGCTTGGAAATTGGCACTAGTATAAAGATATCTTTTGTTAAGCTTCCGGATAATGTCAAACCAACAATTGTTGGTAGAGATTTCGTTATTGCAACGGTAGCTGCCCCTACAGTATTAAAAGAACCTGAAAAACCAGCTGAAGGCGAAGCGGTTGAAGGTGCTGAAGCCGAAGGTACGCCGGCTGTCGCGGGAGCAGAAGGCGCAACACCTGCGGTAGGCAAAGAAAGTGATACGGCTAAAAAAGATGATAAAGCAAAAGGTAAAGAACAAACTACAGAAAAAAAACAGCCTGAAAAGAAATAATTAAATATGTTGCTACTCGTTGGTTTGGGAAATCCGGGTCCTAAAGATTTAAACAATCGCCATAATATTGGTTTTAGAATTATTGATGCTGTTAATTTGCATTTTAAGTTGTCTAAACAAAAACCTAAATTTAAAGGTCTTCTAACAACAGGGATGATTGGTGAACACAAGGTTTATGCAATCAAACCACTTACTTTTATGAATAATTCAGGTACGGCTATCAAAGAACTTATTGATTATTTTAAAATTGATGCAAAAGATGTAATAGTTTTTCATGATGATTTAGATATTGATTTTGGAAAAATAAAAGCAAAATTTGCTGGGGGTAGCGCAGGACACCATGGAATTGATTCAATTGATAAATTAATTGGTAAAGATTATTCTAGAGTGAGAATAGGTATTGGTCATCCTAAAAATAAAAAAAAAGTCAATAATCATGTACTTGAAGATTTTAAAGAAGATGAGGAAGATCAAATTAAAGAAATAGCCGAAAACATTGTTAAGTTAATTCCAACTCTACTAGAAAAAAAAATCGATCTATTCTCAAGCAAAGTTAACTCTAGTCTTCTAACTCTAATCTAGATGGGCTTTAAGTGTGGAATCGTAGGCTTACCTAACGTGGGTAAATCTACTTTATTTAATGCGTTAACTGCATCAAAAAATGCTGAAGCTGCAAACTTTCCTTTTTGCACAATAGATCCAAATATTGGAATTGTTGATGTTCCTGATGAAAGACTTGATCATTTAGCTAAATTATCGAATTCTAAAAAAAAAATTTTTACTAATATAACTTTTGTTGATATTGCTGGTTTAGTTAAGGGGGCCTCCAAAGGTGAGGGTTTAGGTAATAAATTTCTTTCTCACATTAGAGAGGTAGATGCGATTATTCATCTAGTTAGGTGCTTTGATTCTGAGGAAATTACTCATGTTAGTTCTAAAATTAATCCTTTAGATGACTTAGAGACTATAAAAACAGAAATTCTCTTATCAGATATTGATATAATTCAAAAAAAATTAGAAAAAGTAAAAAAAAAATTATTAAGTGCTAAAGAAATAGAGACCTTGGAAAAAAAATTAGAATTATTAAATAAAGGAGAAGATAACTCAGATTCATTTGATGAAGAAGAAATAAAGATTTTAAACCAATTAGGGTTACTTAGTCTTAAACCTAAAATCATAGTCTGTAATGTAGACGAAGAAAGTCTCACAAAAGGAAATGATTATACTGCAGTTGTTAAAGATAAATTTTTAAATGAAAAAGTAGTAATAATTTGTGCTGATATAGAAGATCAAATTATGGGTTTGGACAACGAAGAAAGAGAAACTTTCATGAAAGAAATTGGTCTGGGTAAAACTGGTTTGATTAAATTAATTAGAGAAGGTTACGACTTATTAAATCTTGATACTTATTTTACCTCAGGACCAGAGGAGAGTAGAGCTTGGACAGTTAAAAAAAATACCTTAGCTCCTCAGGCAGCGGCCGTAATACATACTGATTTTGAAAAAAATTTTATAAGAGCAGAGGCCGTTTCTTGTGATGATTTTATTAAATATGGTAGTTCTGAAAAATGTAAAGAGAATGGTAAATTAAGAATAGAAGGAAAAGATTATATTGTTAAAGACGGTGATGTATTATTTTTCCGCGTCAACCCTTGACCATATCTTCTTCATACTAAAATAAACAAGAGTTGCTAGTATAATTAAGTATATAATAACCTTAGTCCCTGTTCTGTGCCTTGCCTCTAAATGAGGTTCAGCAGCCCAGGTAAGAAATGTTGTAACATCTTTTGCCATTTGGGCTTGTGTAGCATTAGTTCCGTCTGTGTATTCTATTAAGTCGTCTGATAGTGGACTCATCATTTTTATTTTATTTCCATCCATGTATTTGTTATAATAGACACCCTCGTCTAAAACAAAACCAGCTGGCTTTTCTTCGTATCCCATTAATATTGAATAAATATAGTTTGCGCCGCCTGTCCTTGCTTTCGCTAAAACTGACATGTCAGGTGGATATGCTCCACCATTAGCTGCAATGGCAGCTTTATCATTTGGATAAGGATTTACAAAATGATCGGAAGGTCTTCCTGGCCTTTCATACATTTCACCTTCGCTATTTGGACCATCTTCAACATCATAACTAGCTGCAATAGCCTTAACTTCTTCTAAAGTAAATTCAGGCCCACCTTTTTGACCTAGGTTTCGGTAGCTTAAATATTTCATTGAGTGGCAAGAGGAACATACTTCTTTGTAAACTTGATAACCTCTTTGCAGAGAATCTCTTTCAAATTTTCCTGTGAGACCGGCAAAACTCCAGTCAATTTTCAACAAATCTTTACTTGAAGAGTATGCCTTTCCAAAAAAAAAGGTTGTTATTAAAATGGTTACTAATAATTTTATAAAGCTATTTGTTTTCATTTATTATTTTGTCTGACCTGGTTGGCACAGCACTAAAACCACCAGTTAGAACGGGTTCTGAAATACTTGCTGGTAGCGGATCTGTTTTCTCAAGAAACCCTAAGGCTGGTAAAATAACAATAAAATGAAGAAAATAGTAGATGGTCGTTATTCTTGCTAAAAACAAATACACACCTTCCGCGGGCATTGCACCTAAATAACCAAGGGCAAGTACATCGACTACGAAGATCCAAAAAAACTGTCTGTACATAGGTCTAAATGTTGCCGATCTAACTTTGCTAGTGTCGAGCCAAGGTAAAATTATTAGAACAAATAATGCTCCAAACATTAATACGACGCCACCTAATTTATCCGGAACAGATCTTAAGATTGCGTAAAATGGAAGTAAGTACCATTCAGGAACGATGTGTGCCGGTGTAACAAGTGGATTAGCTGGAATATAGTTATCCGCATGTCCTAAAACATTTGGTGAAAAAAATACAAAGCCAGCAAAAATAATCATAAACATTAATAGAGCAAAGATATCTTTCACTGTAATGTAAGGATGAAAAGGTACCGTGTCTTTTGAGGGTTTTTTAATATCTATCCCAATCGGATTGTTGTTTCCAGGTATGTGCAAAGCCCATATGTGTAAAACTACTAAACCTAGTATTAAAAATGGAATTAAATAATGAAGACTAAAAAAACGAGTAAGAGTTGGATTGTCAACAGAGTAACCGCCCCATAACCATGTAACTACACTTTCTCCAACTAAAGGGATAGCACTAAATAAATTAGTAATAACTGTTGCTCCCCAGAAACTCATTTGTCCCCACGGTAATACATAACCCATAAAAGCTGCTGCCATCATTAAAATATAAATTAACATTCCAATAATCCAAATTAATTCTCTTGGAGATTTGAATGAACCAAAAAATAAAGACCTAAAAATATGTATATACACAGCAAGAAAAAACATTGATGCACCGTTGCTATGTATGTATCTAATGAGCCACCCATAATTTACATCTCTCATTATTTTTTCAACACTTTCAAATGCAAGATCCGCATGAGCAACATAATGCATTGCTAAAACTATACCTGTAACTATTTGTGTAATTAAACAAAAAGTTAATATACCTCCGAATGTCCACCAATAATTTAGGTTTTTGGGGGTCGGATAATCAGATAAATGTGCGCCCAAGGACAGAAGTGGAAGTCTATCGTTAAACCACTTTCCAGCTTTTGACTTAGGTACGTATTCATGTTCGCTCATTTTTTATTATCCAATCTTAATTGTATTGTTGTCTACAAATTCATACTTTGGTATTTCCATATTTTTTGGCGCGGGTCCTTTTCTAACTCTTCCTGAAATATCGTAGTGAGAACCATGACATGGACAAAACCAACCATTAAAATCTCCTTTGTCTTTTAAAGGTACGCACCCTAAATGCGTACAAACTCCAACCATAACTAACCATTCATTTTTTCCTTCTTTAACTCTTTCTTCATCTTTTTGTGGGTCAGGCAAGTCTTTTAATGCGACTGACTTAGCTTCTTGAATTTCTTCCGACGTTCTTCTTTTAATAAAAATAGGCTTTCCTCTCCATAAAACTGTAATTGATTTACCAGGCTCAACTTGGCTTATATCAACCTCTGTGGTAGCTAGTGCTTTAACTGACTCATCCGGATTCATCTGGTGAATAAGTGGCCATATAGTTGCACCTATACCCACGGCACCAACTGTGTAACTAGCGGTAAATAAAAAATCTCTTCTATCTTTTTTATCTTCTTGTTTGCTCATAATTATTTATTTATTATTATTGAATGTTTAATTAAAACTTATTTTACAGTTTTCCTAGGGTCAAGAATGACACATAAATAAACTTATAATGATAAATATAGTACTTTATAAACCAGATATACCTCAAAATACTGCTGCTATTGTTAGATTATCAGCTTGTTTCAACCTTAAGATACATATCATCGAGCCTTGTGGGTTCAATTTAAACGACTCAAGATTTAAAAGAGTTGCTATGGACTATATCAATCTCAGTCGTATAGTAAAATATCCTAATTTTGAAAATTTTATGAACAAAAATTTAAAGTCTAGAATAGTTTTAATGACAACTAAATCAAAAAAAATTTATCATCACTTTAGATTTAAAAAAAATGACTTTCTTCTTTTTGGTAGAGAGAGTGCTGGAGTACCTAATGAAATTCATAAAAAAATAAAAGATAAATTAAAAGTACCCTTGAGTGGAAAGGCTAGATCGCTTAATGTAGCGATGACAGTTGCAATAGTTGCTACAGAAGCTCTTAAGCAAAATAACTTTTTTAAATGAAACAATTAATAGAGATAAAAAAAAAATTAGCTAGTGATTGGTTTAAGTTTTTGCAAGGTAAAATTATTGATGAATTTCAATTACTTGAAAATGAAATTGATAAAAAAGATAGAAAAAAAACAAAATATTTTATTAAAAAAGAATGGAAAAAAGATAATAAGAAAGAAGGTGGCGGGAATTCATACGTTTTAAGTGGTGGAAAAATATTTGATAAAGTTGGAGTAAATCAATCAACAGTTTCTGGTCAATTTGAAAAAGCTTTTAGATCTAAAATTTTAGGTGCGGAAAAAAATGGCAAATATTGGGCTACAGGTATTTCTATAGTTGCTCATATGAAAAACCCTAAAATTCCAGCTTTTCATTTTAACACGAGATTTATCGTAACTTCAAAGGAGTGGTTTGGAGGTGGCATGGATGCAACACCCTCATTCAATGATAAAAAAGAAGAAAAACTTATTCATCAAAAATTAAAGGCTGTATGTGTACTTAATAATAAAGACTATAATGTGTACAAAAAATGGTGTGATACATATTTTTATTTACCTCACAGAAAAGAACCACGTGGGATTGGTGGAATATTTTTTGATTATGAAGCTAAAGAATGGGAAGAAAATTTTAAATTTGTACAAGATTTGGGTATTGCATTTATTGATATAACTAAAAAAATAATTTTAAATAAAAAAAAATTACAATGGAGTAATAAAGATAAAGAAAAACAATTGTATAAAAGAGGAAGATATGTTGAATTTAACCTTTTATATGATAGAGGTACAAAGTTTGGATTAAATTCAGGTGGTAACATTGATTCAATTTTAATGTCCCTACCGCCTCTAGCTAAATGGAAGTAAATGAATAAAGAACCAATAACAGTTGAAGGATTGGAAAATCTTAAATCAGAACTTAATGAGTTAAAAAGTGTTAAGCGGCCCAGTATAGTCGCGGCCATAGCAGAAGCAAGATCGCATGGTGATCTAAAAGAAAATGCTGAGTACCACGCAGCTAAAGAACAGCAAGCCCAAATGGAGAGTAGAGTCATTGAAATAAATGATATTATAGCCAGGGCAAACGTCATAGATATCACTAAAATTGAAAATAACGGAAATGTAATTTTTGGATCTACAGTTACTGTTCAAGATTTAGAGGTTAATAAAAAAAAAACTTATAAAATTGTTGGAAAAGATGAGGCAGATATTTCAAAAAATTTAATTTATTTCAAATCTCCAATTGGCAAAGCGCTTATAGGTAAAAACATAGAAGATATGGTGATAGTGCAGACTCCCTCTGGAGAAAAAAAATTTAAAATTTTAAATATTAAATATATTTAATTTTTTTCCCCTATCTAAAATAGATGTAATTTCTTGAGCATTTAAATTGAAATCTTTTTTAACCCATTCTTTTTCTAACTCTTTAAGAACATAACCAATTTTTTTACCATCGTGTAGTCCTCGATCCATTAAATATTGACCATTAAATGGAAAACTTGGAATGTTCATTTTATTAATTTGTACGAGCGTGTTATTTAATAGTTTTATTGTAAACTTTGTCTCCGCACAATAAATAAAACCTAATAACTTTTTAATATTTTTTTTTCCAATATTGTAAACATTTTTTTTTAAGTCTTTGTTTAAGTAATTTTTTTCTTCTTTAAACCTAATATAGTTTTCTGAAATAAAACTTAAATCTTTTTTTAATCTATTGGAAACTTTATATTTGTGACAAAAGTATTGATAATTGTCTTTTGTATCAACTAACAGTATAGAAAAAATTATTTCTGGTAATGTAAATAAAATATTTTTTTTTGATAAAGAGAGAAATTTTTCTAATCTATCTAGATATTTAAATTCAGGGAAGGCTATTAAAAAAATACTTTTTATTTCTTTGTTTTCAAAAAGAATATCAATATTTTTTAATTTAAATATCTTGTGAAGTTCATTTAGAATACGTTCTTTGGAAAGATTTTTTATACCATTTAAGTTAAGCTTAACAGCTTCAATAATTTTAGGTTCGGAGTGTTTGTTGTTATAATAAACAGAAAATCGTATAAATCTTATTATTCTTAAATAATCTTCTTCTATACGAGAAGAAGGTTGGCCAATAAATTTTACCTGATTGTTTTTTAAATCATCTCTTCCATTTTGCGGATCATAGATTCTTCCTTTTCTATCCATATAAATTGCATTGATAGTAAAATCTCTCCTACTTGAATCATCTTTCCAACTATCAATAAATGACACCTCTGCGTGTCTCCCATCAGTTTTGCTATCTTGGCGTAGTGTGGTTATTTCAAATTTACTAGAATTTAAAACAACTATTACTGATCCATGTTCAATGCCAGTTTCTATGATTCTAAATTCTGAGTTTTTAAACTTTTCTTTTAATTCTTCTGGTGAAAAAATAGATGCAATGTCAATATCATCTATTTTTTGATTGGTTAAAAATTTTCTCACACAACCACCTACAAACATGGCGACTTGAGTATCTTTTTGTTTACCTTTTTCGAGAATATTAAATAATTTTTTAATGTCTTTTGATTTATAAAATGGGAAAAAAAAAAATTTTAATTTTTGAAAAAAGGTTATATTTGTTGATATTTTTTCCATTTGTTTGGCTGGGGCACTAGGGATCGAACCTAGGATGACGGTATCAAAAACCGTTGCCTTACCGCTTGGCTATGCCCCAATATTATCGGTTTGATATATCATAAAAACAAATAATTAAATAGATTTTGTGAGAACACACCAGTAATTAGGAAGTTTTTTCTGAATTTTTGTCAATCCTTGCTTTGCTGATTTTCTGTTAAGAAATATGCCAAAACAGGCCGATCCAGATCCTGTCATACGTGAAAACAAACAATTTTTTTGGATTTTTATTAAATCTAAAATTTTATTAATTTTTTTATGTTTTGTTTCAACTATTTTTTGTAAATCATTTTTTTCATTTTTAAGAAATTTTATATATTTATCTTTAGAATCTATCTTAGACAAATCACTTTTTAGAGATAAATTAAATTTTTTAACTTTTGAATAGACTTCTTTTGTCGAAGAATTTATATTTGGGTAGACTAATACAAAATAAAACAAATATTTTTTCTTAAACTTTAAAATTTTTTTTAAATTTTTTTGAAAAGAATGCTTGAAAAAAAATAACCCAAAATCAGAACCTATTTCCTCTTCGAATATTCTCAACAATCTATTGCTAATTTTATTTTTCAAGAAATATTTTATTAAAAATGCAGCGTTACTAGTTCCACCTCCGAGTCCTGCGAACACTGGTATTTTTTTATTTATAGTAATTTTATATTTATTTTTTTTATCTATTAGATTGTGTTCTCTCAAAAGAGATAAAGATTTTGATATTGTATTTATATTCTTGTTTATATTTTTTTTAAACTGACCAATAAATTCAATATTATCTTTATTTTTATTTATTTTTTTTAAACTTATCTTATCGTGCAAACCTAGCAACATTACACTGGATTGGATATTATGTAGTCCTTTCTTATTTTTTTTTACAACTTTTAAAAATAAATTTATTTTAGAATAAGATTTTATCATTATTCATTCTAAATTTTTAGCCCAAATAACAATTTTAGTTCAATTTTTTTTTTTAACTTTTCTTTTGTTTTTTTTAATTTTAAAACATAATTCCAATAATATCTTGCTTGTATAGAATTATTATTCATCCATAAAGAATCGGCATAATGATCATTAATTACAGGGTCGGAGGCCATGAGTCTAACGGCTTGTTGTAGATATTTTTTTGATTCTTTGTAGTTTTTTAATTTAAAAAGAGCCCAACCTAAAGAATCTATAATGTAACCATCGTTTGGTCTTAACCTGTTGGCTTTCTTGAGCATATTTAAAGACTTCTCAATATTGATACCTTTTTCAATCCACGAATAAGCTAAATAATTAATTACGTAAGCGTCATTGGGTGTAACACTTAATGAATTAAGTAAGTCCATTTCCGCTTCATTCCATTGGTCAGTTCTCTCGTGAGCAACCCCTCTTCCATCATGTGCCTGTCCGTACAAATTATTTTTTCTATCAATAATGTTTATAACTTTTGTATAATATTCAATTGATTCTTCGTACTTTTCATTATTTTTTAAAAATTCTGCATAATCAAATATTTCATAAGTTGTTGGATTCTTAATTTCTTTAAAAATTTTTTCTAGTAAAATAATTGCTTCTTTTTTTTTCTCTTGGTTGATTAATATTGAAGCTGTCTTCTTTGATGCATACCAACTATAAGCAGATCCGTGCTTTTGTATTTCATTGTATGTGTTTTTGGCTTTACTAAATTCATTGATAGAGAGAAGATTTTCAGCATAAAGCATTTCAAAATTAATAAAATTTGGATTTAAATATTTAGCCAAATTTATATAAAAATTAGAAGCGATATAATTCTGTTGTGTGGCTAAACCGTTAGCAACAATATAAAGTATTTCTGCAATAACATGCCTGGAATCCTTACAGTCAAATTGATTGTTAAATTTTTTTCTTTGTTCAATGTCTATTTTTAATTGATTCAAAATTAAATTCTTAGGATCTAAATTAAGTGATGTCTCTAATATCTTTTTCACTTTTTCTTGTTTGTTCTTTGAAACTAAATAGTTTGCATGAAAGAAGAAATATCTTGAATAATTAATATCTGCGCGAGAGGTTAGAGTCGTAAATATTTTATCAGTTTGATCTGAATCAAAATGACAATAGGCAAACGTTTTTTGAATATTCTTAAAATTTTCAAATTTTTTTGGTATACTTTCTAATAGATTAAGTGCTTCGTTAAGATTCTTGGTATTCTTAAAATTAGCCCAACTATATAATGAAGCTGAAAGTAAATTTTGGATTGATTCTGGCTTGCTTTTGTCTCTAAGTTTTTCAAAATAGACTAAAGCTTTGTCAAAATCTTTACGTTCCATGTGGTAAACGGCACTAACTAAATTACTTTCAAAATTATCAATTTTTTTTTTCTCAAGTTTTTTTGAATAATTTGTTGCGTCTTTAAATTTATTCAGAGCTACTAAAGAGTGTTGATAGTATTTAGAATAAGCGTAGTGACTGTCTTCTAAATTGCTCAGAGATTTTAAATAATCATAAGATTTTTGATATTGATTGTTGTTTGTGGCTAATATTCCTGAGAAATAATTAGTTACATCTTTTGCGGTGTCAAATTCATCTATATTTTTAGCTTTAAGGGTATTAAAAGTATTTAAAAATAACAAAACACAAATTATTAACTTGAATTGGACTTTTAAGTTTTTCATAATTATTTAAATGATAAAAAAAATTAATACTAAATTTATAAAATTAATTAAATATTATAGTCTAATTAATCACAACCTAATATATGAGAATGAAGCTATAAATAGGTATAAAATTAATAGTAACTTAGCAATCAAAAGTTCTAAAAGTGGAGAATTGCAGGCGCTTAAGCGACTCATCGATAGTATTAAAAATTGTGAATTGAAAAAAAATTCTACAAATATTGTCTTTTCTGACGGAAACCCTAACGCAAAGATTATGATTGTTGGAGAAGGACCGGGAGCTAATGAAGATCTGGAAGGAGTACCATTTATTGGTAGAACCGGTGAGCTTTTAGATAAAATGTTGTCATCAATTAATTTAGATAGAGATAATGTTTACATTACTAATGTAGTAAATTATAGGCCTCCAGAAAATAGAAACCCAACTGAAGAAGAAATTGCTCGTTACTTACCCTACTTAAATAAACATATAGAAATTATAAATCCTAAAATATTAATATTGTTAGGTAGCGCAGCATTAAATGCCATTACAGGAGTTAACCAAGTAATATCTAATGTTAGGGGAAAATGGATTGATAAAAAAATTGGTAGATGTTGTACCTCTGTAATTGCTTCATTTCATCCAGCTTTTTTAATGAGACAACCAGATCAAAAAAAAATGTCATGGATAGACCTTAAGATGATTAGAAAAAAAATTTTAGAACTTAAAATTAATATTGGAAAATAATTTGTTAATAGCTGGTGTGGATGAGGTTGGTAGAGGTTGTTTAGCAGGCCCTGTAGTTTCAGCTGCGGTTATTCTTAAAGATAAAATAGATTTAAAATTAATTAAAGATTCAAAAAAAATTAATTTTCGAAATAGATTAAAAATAACAGAAATAATCAAAAAGAATTCCTATTATGCAATTGGTACTGCTTCCGTAGAAGAAATACTTCAAGTGAATATTTTACAAGCTGCATTGCTTTCAATGAAAAGAGCTATTGATAAACTTGAAAAAAAACCTGATCAAGTTTTAATAGATGGTCCTTTTGCGCCAAATGGATTGAAAAATTATAAAACTATTATTAAAGGTGATGAAAAAATTAAATGTATTGGTGCTGCTTCGATTATTGCAAAAACATATAGGGATTTACTTATGATCAAATTATCAGAAAAGTTTACTCATTATGCGTGGGAAAGAAATTTTGGTTATGGAACTAAAGCTCATATAGAAGGATTAAAAAAATTTGGCATAACCTCTCATCATAGAAAAGGATTTAAACCGATACACAACATGTTGTTAAAGTAAGAATCTAAGACACAAGAAATACCTTATTATATTGAAAACTGTTTGACCTAAGATTCAATTTAGAGTTGAATTAAAGAATGTCAAAATTTTTTAATAAGATTGTTAACGGTGATAGTCTTATAGAATTAAAAAAAATTCCTGATAAAACTTTTGATTTAGTTTTTGCTGACCCTCCTTACAACATGCAAATTGGTGAAGCCTTAAGAAGACCAGATGCCAGTAAGGTAAAGGGTGTTGACGATAAGTGGGATCAATTCGACAGCTTCAAACATTATGATGATTTCTGTAAGGTTTGGCTAATTGAATGCAAAAGAATTTTAAAAGATAATGGAAGTATCTGGGTTATAGGTTCTTACCATAATATTTTTCGTTTAGGCTATCATCTGCAAAACTTAGATTATTGGTTGTTGAACGATGTTATTTGGAGAAAAAATAATCCCATGCCAAACTTTAGAGGTACAAGATTCACCAATGCACATGAAACTTTAATATGGGCTTCTAAAGGTAAAAAATCAAAATACACTTTTAACTATCAGTCTTTAAAATGCTTAAACGATGATTTGCAAATGCGATCTGATTGGATGCTTCCAATCTGCAGCGGTAAAGAAAGACTAAAAAAAAATAATGGTAAAAAGGTACATTCTACTCAAAAACCTGAATCTCTTTTACATAGAATTATACTGGCAACAACTAATAAGGGGGATGCAATATTTGATCCTTTTTTAGGAACAGGGACTACAGCGGTAGTGGCTAAAAAATTAGGTAGAAAATATTATGGTATAGAAAAGGATAAAAAATATTTTAAAGCTGCATACGATAGAATTAGCAAAACAAATATTATCGAAGAAAATTATCTAGATACAATTGAAAACAATAGATCAAAACCGAGAATACCATTTGGTTCACTGGTTGAATTAGGAATTCTTAAACCTGGTACTGTTTTGTCTGACCCTAAAAATAAATTTAATGCAAAAATAATGGTTGATGGAAGTATTAAACACAAAGAATCTGAAGGTTCTATACATAAAGTTGCAGCCAAGATAATGGGTACAGAGAGCTTCAATGGATGGACTTACTGGCATTATAAAGTTGGTGGTTCAATGGTCTTAATTGATAGTTTAAGGCAAAGATTTTTATCTAAAGGTGTATAAATAAGTTCAAGTTATTTATAAATTTTACCTAGGTAATTATTGATAAAACTATCACTTTTTATTAAATGTTTTAAAAATTGATTCCTAAATATTTTTAAAACAGGGTTAGAAAGATGAAATGTAAAATAATTTAACCTTGACCTGTTGTTAATCATAATTATTTTTTTAAGTCTTTTTTCAAAATAAATATTTTCAATATTTTGCTTATTTCCAATCAATATATCATATAACTCTTTGGCAGATTCTATAGACTGGGAAGCTCCTTGAGCAAGCGTTGGAGGGAAAGTGTGGAAAGCATCTCCTATATAAAAGACATTTTTTAAAGAGGGTTTAACAGGTTTTGTCGATGTGTAAATAGGCCATATTTTAAGATCTTTGTTAAAGAATCTTGATAGATTTTTGTTTTTATTAAAAAATTTTTTACCAAGTAATTGTTCTATTGATTTATTTTCATTAAGATTTTTTCTTAAAATGCACACTATATTAATATCTCCGTTATCATTAACTGGGTACGAAACTAAATGAGCTTTAGAACTCATAAAAAGAGAAATATTTTTAGTTTTAAATTCAGATACATCTTCAGCTTTAATTTGAGTTCTTATCGCAACCGCTCCATGATAATTGGGCTTAAAACTTTTTTTTTCAATAATTGATTTAGTTTGTGAAAATACACCGTCAGAGATTACAAGATAGTCTACTTTGTCACTACCCCCATCATTAAAATTTATTTTTATAGTATTTTGATTCTGTTCAACTGTTTCCAGTGTTTTGTTAAATCTTATCAAATTTGAAAATAATTTATCTTTTAAAAATTTAATTAAAGTGGATCTTTTAAGAGTTGTGTATTTTTCTGTTTCGTTGTTAAATTGCGTTAAATCTAAGTCACATATTTTATTATCGTTAGAGTAAAAATCTAGCTTTTCTGGATTGAAAAAATCTGATTTATTTAAACTGCTAAAACCAATTTGATTTAGAACAGAGATACTATTCACCGCAAGCTGAATTCCAAATCCTTCTTCTAAGTTTAAAGTTTCATCTTTTTCATAAACAACAAATTCAAAATCTGAATTATCTTGCAAAAGGTTGGCTAACGTAAGTCCGCCTATGCCCGCTCCAATAATTGCAATTTTTTTTTTCATTAAGTGATATCTAAAATTTGTTTAAATATTTTTTTTGTAAATGACGGTATGAATTCATTGCTTCCTTTTAAGGAAAACCATTGTGATTGCAATGGAAGTTTTGAAGAAAATTTATAATAAAGATTGATATTTAATTTTTTATTAGAGATAGAATTTTTAAAATTTGAATGAAAATTCCAGTTTTTAATCTTATTTTTAAAAATTATTTCCTCGATTGGAGGTAAGTAAAAATTATTCAAGAAACCCAAGTCGTGTTTTTTAGTTAAAGCAATTTTATTTTTGCTTTTATCGATGCAACAAAAAATATTATAATTTTTTTCTTTTAGTTTAACTCTCTTCTGTTGCTTAAATTTTTTATCAGATCTAAAGTACCCACATCTATTTTTAAGGCTACATTTTAAACACATTGGTTCTTTTGGCTTGCAAATTAATGCCCCGAACTCCATCAGTGCCTCAACAAAATCTGAATGTCTGGATGTTTTAAATAAAGTTTTTTTATTAGTTTCTACAAGTTTGTTAAAATCTATTTTATTTTCATTCTTATTCACAATTCTTGAAAATACCCTCTTAACATTACCATCAATGGCAATTGTTGGCTGATCATGAATGAAGGCTAATAAAGCATTGGCTGTATAGTCACCTATTCCTGGTAGTTTCTTTATATCAATTAATTTTTTTGGTAATTTAGAGTTTTTTTCTCTAACAAGTATCTTGGCTGTCGCTAAAAGATTTCTTGCTCTTCTGTAGTATCCAAGTCCTTCCCACAATTTTAAAACTTTTCTCTCATTAGATCTTGATAAGGACTTTAAATTAGGGAAATAAAGTATAAAGTTTTTAAAATAAGGAAGTACCGTTTTGACCTGCGTTTGTTGCAGCATAAATTCACTTAAAAGTCTGTAATACAGCTTTTTTGGTGACTTTTTACTAACACGCCAAGGCAATACTCGTCGGTTATTATCGTACCAAGCTAGAATTTTTTTTGGTAAATTATTATGAATATGCATAACAAAAAAGATAATATTAAAAGCTATACATTCATACAAGGGTTAAGACCTTTTTCTAGGTCATTGCCGCATGGTCTGAAAAAATTATTAAAAAAAGGTAGTTATAATTATTCTAATATAATCGATAACTGGACTAAAATAGTTGGTAAAGATCTTTCCAATGCATGTTATCCAAATACAATAAAAATAGGTAAAGAGATGAACAATGGAGCTCTAATTTTAAATGTGATTCATGGAAATGAATTAACCGTAGAATACGGAAAACAAGAAATTATGGATAAAATTAATAGTTTTTTTGGCTATAAATGTATTAAAGAAGTTAAGCTTAAAGTTGTGCGGGAAAAAAAAATGTCAAAAATAATTTCTCCATTAAATGAAGCTAGATTGAATTACAGTAATAAATTAGAGAACATTAATAACGAGGGACTTAAAAGAACATTAAATAAACTAATAGAGGCTTATAATGACAAAAATAATTAAAAATTTTTTTTTAATATCTCTTTTTTTTCTATCGATGAATTGTGAACAATCATCACAAAGTAAAAATAATTCTAATAGTATGGTAGTTGTGAAGGTATTTTCTTCACTAACGTGTCCTCATTGTGCTGACTTTCATATGAAAATATATGAAGAATTAGAAAAAGAATATATCAGTGTTGGAAAAGTAAAATTCGAACACCATAGTTTTCCTCTTAACCTTGCGGCTTTAAATGCAGAAAAGATTTTACAATGTAATACAAATTCTCAAATAGATTTTAAACTATTAACTGAAATGTACAAAAAGCAAAATAAATGGTCGACAGGATCTGACATAAATATGATTAATAATTCGATTAAAGCTATTGGTAAAGAATTTACCTTGACAGAAGACGAGATGAACAAATGTCTGGCAGATAAGAAACTAGAGAAAAAAATTCTTAACGAAAGGATTGAAGCCACAAAAAATTACAAAGTAAGTTCAACACCTACCATCTATATAAATGAAAAAAAATATAAAGGGACACGTGACTATAAATCTTTTAAAAAAGTAATTGATAAACTTTTATAATGAAATTTAAAAAACTAGAAATATCTGGGTTTAAATCTTTTTTTGATAAAGCTGATTTTTACATAGAGGAAGGCTTGACTGGAATAGTCGGTCCTAACGGTTGCGGTAAATCTAATATTGTGGAATCTTTACGGTGGTGCATGGGTGAAACATCTGCAAAAAGCATGAGAGGCTCCGGAATGGAAGATGTTATTTCTGCTGGAACGTCAAATAGACCCGCAAAAAATATTTCAGAAGTTTCAATAAAGATTCAAAACCCAGATAAAGACGGACCTATGCAATATAATGAATTGGATGAAATTACAGTAACAAGAAGGATTGAAAGAGAGAAGGGATCAAAATATTTTATTAATCAAAAAGAAGTAAGAGCAAGAGATGCACAAACTTTTTTTGCAGACCTGTCTACAGGAGCACATTCCCCTTCTTTAATTAGCCAGGGAAGAATTGGTTCACTTGTTACTTCAAAGCCAGCTGAGCGAAGAGCTATATTAGAAGAAGCTGCTGGAATTTCAGGTATCCACGCAAGAAGAGAAGAAGCTGAATCAAGACTAGAAGCAGCTGAAAATAATCTAAAACGAGCAGATGAATTAAAAAAACAACAAGAAAAACAATTAGACAATCTAAGGAAGCAAGCCGAAGAAGCTACAAGATATAAGGAAATTTCAAGAGAAATTAAAAGTATAGAAGCAGGTCTTTATTACTTAAAGATATCTTCAATAGAAAAAGAGAAATCAACTGTAGCTGAGAAATTAAGCGAACAAGATGATGAGTTAAGTGCTGTAAAGATAGATTTAAGTCACAATAATCAATTGCTCGAAGAGGAAAACAAAAGATTAGCTCCTTTAAGAGATAGAAAAATGGAAACTCTAGCCAGTCTTCAAAAGCTCAACCTTGAAATGTCTAATTTAGATGAAGAAGAATCAAGAATTAAAAACTTGCAGGTCAAACTTCAAAAATCATTGGAGACTTTAGATTCTGATCTGGACAGAGAAAAAAGTATATCTTTGGATGCTTCTTTAAATGAAAAAAGAATACTTGAAGAAAAGAATGAATTATTAAAAACTGAAAAAGAATTATCTGAAACTGAAGTAAAATCTCAAAAAGATTTAAATCTATCAAAAGCAAGTTTGCAAGAACTTCAAGGCCAACTAGATAAAGTGATCAGTGAAATTGAAAGTTATATTGACTCTGAAAAAAAACTAACAAGAGATATTTTTGAAAAATTAAAAAAAATAGTAAATCAAATTACTTCATCACAAGAACAATATGCTTCAACTTATGGAAAGAATGAATCGATTAAAAGTGACTCTATTAAAAGAAGAGAGAGAATTAAAAACATAGATATAGAACTAGAAAATTGGAAAAATTTAAAATCTAACTCTGATAAAATGATCAAGGAACTAAATGAAAGGAAAAATAGAGTTAAATCTGAAATCAATGAAAATCAAAAAAATCCTGAAAAAATTGCAATAACTAAAGGACAAAATATTCAAAATATAGAAAATACCAAAAAAAGAAGTGAGGAATTAAACGAAGAACTGAATAAAGCTGAGATTAAATATAATTTTATTAATCAAAATTTAAAAGAGATTCAAGAGAAATTTAGTATCTTTCGAGAAAATAAAGCAAGAAGTGAAGCAACGCTTGAGGGTATAGAAAAAAGAAAAAAAGATTTAATTTATTCTATTAAAAATGATCTTAAATTAAATAATGAGAATGATCTTTTATCAATTTCAAATTTAAATGCTTTAACTCCAGAAAGTTATCCTAGTTTAGAAAAACAAGAAATAACTTTAGGAAAAATTAAAAAACAACGAGAGGCTTTAGGTTCGGTTAATTTAAGAGCTGACGAAGAAACTAAAAAATATCAAGATGAAATAAAAAAAATGGAAGATGATAGAGCCGATCTTTATTCAGCAATAGTAAAACTTAAGGCATCTATTGATGAACTTAATCAAAAAGGACGTGAAAAACTCCTAGATGCATACGCTAAAGTTAACAGAAAATTTAACGAGGTTTATACAAAATTATTCAATGGCGGCAGTGCTAAATTAGAATTAGTTGATTCAGACGACCCATTAGAAGCTGGTTTAGAAATGTTAGTCTCTCCTCCAGGAAAAAGACTTCAATCGATAACGCTTTTATCGGGTGGAGAACAAGCGTTAACGGCTTTATCTTTAATCTTTGCGGTATTTTTAGTAAACCCATCTCCTATATGTGTTTTAGATGAAGTTGATGCACCTTTAGACGACGCAAACGTAACAAAATTTTGCGCGTTGCTAGATGAACTGGTAAAAATAACTCAAACTAAATTTATCATCATTTCTCACCATGCTTTAACTATGTCAAGAATGCATAGATTATATGGCGTGACCATGCCAGAAAAGGGTGTCAGCCAACTTGTTGCTGTTGATCTTGAAAAGGCTGAAGAGTTAGTAGCTTAATTGTGAGATGACAGATCAAAAAAATTTCAAAACTCGCCTTAAAATTGCAAAAGATAAGCTTAAAAATAATTCAATAATCACAAATAACAATGAAAATAGCTCATTTATAGGCGGCGCTTTCAAGTTGGGCACAGAACTTGTTTCCGCTGTGTTAGTTGGGACAATAATTGGGTTTATTTTAGATACTTGGTTTGATACTAAGCCTTGGTTAATAATTTTATTTTTTTTTTTGGGTTCTGCAGCTGGAATTTTAAACGTTATCAAGGTTGCAAAAAAAATGCAAAAAAAAGACTAATTTTAGGAAATTTTATATGGCAACAAATCCAATGCATCAATTTGAAGTACATCGAATTGGTCCTGAAATAAAACTAGCAGGCATTGACCTGTCTTTTACAAATGCAAGTTTATTTATGTTTTTTAGCGCGGCTGCAATTTGTGCTATACTTTTTTTAGGTACTAAAGAAAAAAAACTTATCCCGGATAAGTTTCAGTTAATTGCAGAAATGTTTTATAATTTTATCGCCAAAATGATAAGCGATACTGCTGGATCTAAAGCTAAACCTTATTTCCCTTTTATTTTTAGTTTATTTATGTTTGTTCTTTTTTGTAATATGCTTGGCATGCTGCCTTACTCTTTTACTGTAACAAGCCATATTATAGTTACTTTGTTAATGGCAATTTTTATTTTTATTGCTGTAACTATTATCGGTTTCTTAAAACATGGTTTTGGATATTTAAAACTTTTTGTTCCAAGCGGTGTTCCGCTCATTTTACTACCACTCATCACGGTAATAGAAATAATTTCTTATTTAAGTAGACCTGTTAGTCTTTCCGTTCGTTTATTTGCAAATATGATGGCTGGACATACAATGTTAAAAGTTTTTGGAGGATTTGTTATTAGTTTAGGAATGCTAGGGGGTTGGTTACCACTTGGTTTTTCAGTAGCACTAACAGGATTGGAAATATTAGTTGCTTTTTTACAAGCATATGTTTTTGCAATCTTAACCTGCATCTATTTAAACGATGCATTAAATTTACACCATTAACAAAAAAAAGGAGGAACAATGGAGTTAGAAGCAGCAAAAATGATTGGAGCGGGTCTCGCTGCAATCGCACTAGCAGGAGCAGGAGTTGGAATTGGAATAATTTTTGGTAATTATTTATCAGGAGCTATGAGAAATCCGTCAGCAGCTCAAAAACAATTTCCTAATTTGCTTTTAGGATTTGCGTTAGCTGAGGCAACTGGTCTGTTTGGATTGGTTATAGCGTTAATTATTTTATTTGCGTTTTAAGTAATAGTCTTAAACCCTAATGAGATTATTTCTTTTAATCATCGGAATTTATACAACAAGTGAGATTAACTTGTTGGCAGCTGAGGCTGGAATGCCTCAGCTAGATCCGACGTATTGGGCATCACAAACATTTTGGCTGATTTTAATTTTTACCACGCTATATTTAACTTTATCAAATTTATTTATTCCAAAAATTAAAGACAATATTGATAGTAGAGAAAATAAAATCAAAGATGATTTAGATGAAGCTCAAAAATTAAAAAATTTAGCAGAACAAAAACTTAGAGAATATGAATTATCTATAGAGAATGCCAAGAAAGAAGTTCAAAAAATTATTTTTGAAAGTAAAAATAAACTAAATTTAGAAATACAAAATAAGAAAAGAGAATTTGAAAAAGAAATAGAAATTGAAATTGCAAATGCAGAAGAAGAAATAGTAAATTTAAAGCAAGATTCTCTAAAAGATATTTCAATTATATCTGAGGAAATGGCTTCAAAGGTAATTGAACAAATATCAGGCGAACCTATGAATCAAAGTAGTGTTAAAGCAGCTATACTTGAAACAACCAAAAACAACTTGGGTAAATATTTATGATAATTGATGCTACTTTTTGGGTCTCTGTCTCATTTTTTATTTTCTTAGGAGTTTTAGTTTATTTTAAAATACCTCAAAAAATAATTACTATTTTAAACGATAGTATTAATGCAATTAAAACTGAAGTTGACAACGCTGAATTACTCAAGGAAGAATCTAAAAATATATTAAGCGAATATGAAAAAAAAATCAGCAACGCAAAAGCTGAAGTTAAACATATGGTTGATAAAGCTGCTGATGATGCGGACAAAAATACTTTAAAAACCAATGAAGAATTTCACATCCAGATGGAAAATAGAAAAAAAAATACTGAAGATAGAGTCAAACAAATGAAGTCTCAGGCCTTAAAAGATATAAAAAATGCCTCAGTTAAAATTTCTATTCAGGCGGTAGAAATATTATTAAAAAATTCTTTAGATAAAAATAAGTTAAATAAAATATTTGTTTCAAGTATAGAAGAAACTAAATTAGCTTTAAAAAGAAAATCTACTTAAATAAATAATTATAAGAAGCAAAAAAATAGGGCGAGTAATTAAACTCGCCCTATTTTAAATACTTTTTTCTACTTAGATCTTGAACTAGTATTTTGCATTGCGCATGCCCAAATAATAAGACCGAAAGCGATCTTGTTTAAAAAGTCTGCAGCATTGTAAAGAATGTTAAGTGAGTCAACATTCACTCCACCAGAAGTTAAATAACCAAACATATAACCTAGTGGGTAAACAGCCCATCCAACAGTAACAATTATTCTCATAGCACTGAAAGCAGTGATTAAAGATTTGTTGCCACTCTTAGAAGCTATTGTGCCAGCTTCACCTGAGAATATTTCAAATAGAATGTATATCCAACCTGCCATACCTACTATGAAACCAACCATTGCTGATACGTAGCCAGCTTCTCCGGCGTAACCACCAATTAGCATTACTAAAGAACCTATTAAAAGCTTCCAGAATACTGAAGTTGGTACTTTTTTAACAGCAGCTAATACAAAATAGAACTCAAGCATTAGTAAAGGCACTGTAATTAACCAGTCAATATATCTGTATACTGTTGGTGACTCACCGGTTCCGATCCATATATCTCTCATGTACAAGTAATGTATGAACGCGATACCAGTTACTATTCCCGCAACAGTTATTGAAACTCTCCACTGGGGTGCAACAGAACTTCTTTCTAAAAAGAAGAATGCTGTAGCTGCTAAACAGCCCATTGAAACTAGCCAAAATGATATTCCTACGAAATCATTGGTAGCTAAAATAGCTGTCTCTGCATTAGCTGAGCTAGTAATACCAATAATGGCTACTGCCGCTAGTGCGATTTTAATTAATTTACTCATAAAAACTCCCTCGTTGTTAGTTTTTTACTTAGTTTAATATTAAACTCATTTAAGAAAATTTCTTAAACAGGTTGACTGGGAACCTATTAAAAAAAATGATAACTTAGAAGCTTATTCTACTGTTAATAACCTATATTTTTAGCGCTTTTATGAGTTTACTGAGGAAAATTATTCAAAAAGAAAGAAAAATACTACAAAAATGGAATCAGTGTATTTTAAAAATAGATAAACAAAACATACTTATCTAGGGAAAAAATTTATAAAACAACTGAACTTTGGTTTTTTTGTCATACTTAATTAAACTTTATATGTACTAGCATAGCTTTAAATGAATAAAGATAAAAAGATTATTGTAATAGGGTCTGGCTTCGGAGGAATTGCTGCTGCACTACGTATGCGTGCAAAAGGCTATCAAGTAACATTGCTAGAAAAGCACCCTGATTTAGGTGGTCGGGCTAGAGTATTCAAGAAAGATGGATTCACCTACGATGGAGGGCCTACAGTTATAACTGCGCCTTACTTATTTGAAGAATTATTTTCTTTGTTTGATAAAAAAATTTCAGACTATGTAAAAATAATTCCCCTAGATCTTTGGTATAGATTTGTTTTTGAGGATAAGACTTTTTTTGATTATTCAGGAAATGAAAAGAGTATGGAAAAAGAAATACAAAAATTTTCAGTGGATGATGTTTCTGGATATAAAAAATTGGTTAGTTTTACTCAAAAAATTTTTGATAAGGGTTTTACAGAGCTTTCTACAAAACCTTTTAATAATATTAAATTCATGCTTAAGCAGATTCCCGCATTATTAAAACTTAAAAGTTATCAGTCTGTATATAAGCTTGTCTCAAGCTATATCTCTAACGAGAAATTAAAAAGAGTTTTTAGCATGCATCCTCTCTTGGTTGGAGGAAATCCATTTACCACAACTTCGATCTATACACTGATTTTATATTTAGAAAAAAAATGGGGCATCCATTATTCTATCGGTGGGACAGGTAGTGTTGTCAATGCCTTAGAACAATTAATGAAAGAAGAAGGTGTTGAAATTATTAAGAATGCAGAAGTAACTGAAATGCTAAACTCTAATAATAGGATTGAAGGTGTACAGATTAACAATAAAAAAAATATATACGGAAATTATGTAATTTGTAATTCTGATCCTCCAAATGTTTATAAAAATTTAATTAAATCCAAAAAAAAGTATGGATTTTTATTTAATCAAAAAGTTAAGCGAATGAATTATTCAATGGGTCTTTTTGTTTATTATTTTGGATCAAAAAAACAATTTAAAGAAGTTGCCCACCACACCATCTACTTTGGGAGGTCTTATGAAGATCATTTAAATAAAATTTTTGATCAAAAAATATTATCTGACGATATAAGTTACTACCTACACAGACCTTCCGCTAATGACCCCAGTATGGCACCTAAAGATCATGATGCTTTTTATGTTTTGGTGCCTGTGCCTAACAACCTATCTGGAATTAATTGGTCGGTGGAAGGTGAGAGACTCAAAGAGTTGGTGCTTACTAAAATGGATCAAACTGTTTTACCTGGAATAAAAGAAAGTGTAGTAAGTGACTTTTACTTAACACCTGATTATTTTGAGAAAGAATTATCCACGCTTCATGGGTCTGGTTTTTCTATCCAGCCAAAATTTACTCAATCTGCTTACTTCAGGTTCCATAACAAATCTGAAATTTTTGATAATCTTTACTTTGTAGGTGCCGGAACCCATCCTGGTGCAGGAATGCCAGGCGTATTATCTTCAGCTAAAGTATTAGATGAGCTATTGTAATGGATAAAAATCAAAGTCTAATTTCAAAACACGCCAAATCATTTAGTTGGGCAGGGTTTTTTTTATCTAAAGAAACTTTTAAAAAATGTTCTGTGTTATATGACTTTTGTAGAACTGTTGATGACATAGCTGATGAAGATGGTCAATTAGATGCTAAGAAAAAAAAGTTTTTTGACTTTAAATCAGAATTTAAAAATAAAAGTTTCTCAAATAATATAATAAAAAATATTCACAAACTTTTAGAGGAAGAAGATATTTCTCATAAAATAGTTAGCGATCTATTTGACGGTGTTGAATCTGATCTTAAGAATCAAGTGAATTTAAATACTAAAAAAGATTTATTAATTTACTCTTATCAAGTTGCTGGAACTGTTGGACTGATGATGGCAAAAATACTCAAGGTTAAAAATAAACAAGCTCTAAAATGTGCGGTTGATTTAGGGGTTGCCATGCAACTAACTAATATTACAAGAGATGTGGTTGAAGATAGAAATAGAAATAGGGTTTATATAAAAGCGGATTTTAATTCAATTAGCGAAACAATCTTCTTAGCAGATATTTTTTATCAAAATTCTTTTCCAGCTATAAAAAATATCCCTATATTTTCAAGATTTGCAATTTTAGTAGCAAGAAGAATATACAGAAGGATTGGTTATGAAATTTTGTCTCAAAAAAATATGGAGACATATAACAATGCAGGTAAAATATATGTTTCAGTTTTAGGTAAAGCAATTGAAACTTTTTTGTCTTTTTTCGACTTTATTCAACTTTTTTTTATAAATTCAAGTAAACAAGAAAAACAAAATGAACATATAATGCTACATGAAGAAATTAATTTAGATGAAAAAATTTGATTATATAATTGTTGGTGGAGGATGCGCAGGTTTATCTTTAGCTTATGAGTTAGAAATTAATAATAAACTAAATTCTAAAACGCTAGCCATTATCGAGCCTAGAGCTGAATACAAAAGAGATAAAACATGGTCTTTTTGGAAAGTTATTAATCATAACTTTGATGATTGCATTATAAAAAACTGGAATAACTTCTCTATAAACTCTCCCTCTGGATCACAAGAACTTAAAACCGAAAGCTTTCCTTATCAAAGTATTGATAGTGGTCTTTATTATCGAAAAATTAATACTTTGTTATCGAAAAACAAAAATATTCAATTTTTTAAAAACATAAACGAAATAGATACAAATAATTCTTTTATTTTTAATAGCGTGCCAGAATCAGCGCTAGATAAAACAAAACTATGGCAGCACTTTCAAGGTGTAGAAATAGAAGTTGAAAAAGATATTTTTGATGATGAAATAATTAATTTAATGGACTTTAATTGCGATCAAAGAAATAGTGTTCATTTTTTCTATACATTACCGTTTACTAAAAATAAGGCTCTAATTGAAACAACTTGGTTGTCTAGATTTGATGATGACAAGTTAAAAGACTACGATTCTCAAATAGAAAAATATATAGAAGAAACTTTGGGCATTCAAAAATATAAAATTAATTTTAAAGAAAGAGGAGCGATCCCTCTTTTCTATCCAAGCTCAACTAAAAAGCTTAATAAAATAAATATTGGTTCGGCTGGGGGCATGACAAGATTAAGTACTGGTTATACTTTTTTAAATATTCAAGAACACAGTAAATATATTAGAGAGAATATTGACAATATTATAGGTGCAAAAAACTATACTATTGGAAAAAAATATGAATTTCTTGATAATATTTTTTTAAGAGTCCTAGAAAAATATCCAGAGAGAATGCCTAATATATATTTAAAAATGTTTAAAAGTAAAACAAGTGCAGTTATAAAATTTTTATCTAATAAAAGTAATATCTTAGAAGATATATTAATAATTTTAAAAATGCCCCAAAAATGGATTTTTGTTAAAGCTATTTTTAAAAAATGATTAGCTATAATCAAATCAATAAATACCACACAATCTTGTTGTTTTTATTGAGTCTCTCTTTTTTAATTTTAAGAATAGACTTTCAAGCAAAAAATATCACGATAGTATGTTTTTTCTTAATTGCTACTATTGGTGTGTCACATGGGTCTTTAGACAATTTTAAAGGTAATAAATTATTAAAAATATTAAAGATCAAAAATAAATTTCTATTTTATTTAATTTATATTTTTGTTTCATTGGCAGTTATAGGCTCTTGGTTAATATTTCCATTATTCACACTTGCTATTTTTTTAATTGTTGCTGCATGTCATTTTGGCAAGGAAGACTCCGTTTTTGGAAAAGTAAATAAATTTAAGCTTTTAAATTTATTATTATTCTTAAAAGGTTCTTTAATTATTTTAGCACCTTTATATTTCCACCACTACGAAACAATTCAAATTTTTGAAATTTTAGGGGTTAAGTTAATTCAATATAATATTAGCTTAATTATTATTTTAATGTCTTTAAGTCTAATTAGTAATTTCTTTATAAATAAAAATATCTTATTATCTTTATTAGATTCTTTTACAGTAATAATTCTTAATATGAATTTTGAACCCTTGCTTGCTTTTACAGTATACTTTTGTTTTTTACATTCTATTAGACATTCACTGTCTTTGGTCCAAGATATAAATAGTAAAAATTTAAAAAAAGGTTTAATAAGCTTCTTAAAAAAAGCTTTCCCTCTAACTATAGTGACTGCTTTTGGGTTTGTAATAGCTGTATTTTTACTCAATGAATACTACTTATTAGACTCAGCTATTTTAAAGGTTATTTTTATTGGTTTGGCGTCTTTGACCTTTCCACATATATTGCTTGAATATTTATTAGAAAAAAATGAAAAATGAAATAAAAATTTTTTTAGCTTCTCCTAGAGGATTTTGTGCAGGTGTTGAAAGAGCGATAGAAATTGTAAACAAAACATTGCTTAAATACGGTAAGCCCGTTTATGTAAGGCATGAAATAGTACACAATAAACAAGTTGTTGAAGATTTAAAAACAAGAGGAGCAATATTTGTCGAAGAGATATCTGAAATTGAAGACTTAACTAGGCCTGTTATATTTTCTGCACATGGTGTTCCAAAAACAGTTCCTGAAGAAGCAAAGCTAAAAAATCTATCTTATATTGATGCTACCTGTCCTTTAGTTTCAAAAGTTCACAGAGAATCTGAACAGCTTTTTAAAAATGGTTTTGATATTATTTTAATTGGTCACAGAGGTCACCCGGAGGTGATAGGTACGATGGGTCAACTGCCAAAAGGAAGTGTTAAACTTGTCGAGACAAGTGAAAATGTTTTGTCGTTAAAAACTGAAGATTTTACAAAGCCCTTAGCATATATTACCCAAACTACCTTATCTGTTGATGATACGTTCCAAATAATTAAACTTTTAAAAAATAAATTTCCAAATATTAAAGGTCCATTAAAAGAAGATATATGTTACGCGACAACAAATAGACAAAGCGCTGTAAAACAAATAGCTCCTAATTGTGATATGTTTTTTGTTATCGGTAGTACGAATTCATCAAACTCGGTGAGGCTAGTTGAGGTTGCTAAAAAAGCCGGATGCTTAAATTCACAATTAATACATTTTGGTAAAGATCTACCTATTGAACAAATAAAAAGAAGCAAAATAATTGGCATATCTTCAGGAGCTTCTGCACCTGAACAACTAGTTCAAACTTTAATTAATGAAATTAAAAAAAATTGCACAGTATCTATCGAAGAAATTATTGTTGCTGAGGAAAAAGTAGTTTTCAAATTACCTAAAGAATTAAATTAAAATGGCTGTATATACAAAACTTAACAAAGAAAATGTTGAAGATATACTCTCTAACTATTCTATCGGACGCCTTGAAGAATTCAAAGGTATTCAAGACGGTATCGAAAATACAAATTATTTTTTACTTGTAGATAATAAAAAATATATACTTACAATTTATGAAAAAAGAGTTAAAGAAAAAGATTTACCTTTTTTCTCTGATTTGATGACTGGTTTGAACAAAGAAAACTTTAAATGCCCCGTCCCAATCAAAAATAAGAATAATAAAACTATCTCTGGTTATAAAAATAAAAGTTTAATGATAGTTAGTTTTCTTGAGGGTAAAGCTAAAAATATTTTAAACCCTGACAACTGTAAATCTTTAGGTCATGAAGTTGCACGTATGCATCTAATAACTCAAAATTTCAAAATTCAAAGACAGAATAATTTGTCAATAGGCTCTTGGAGAAAAATATTCGATCAAGTAAAAGATAAATGCATTAATATACATAAGGATTTACCCAAGTTGATCGAATCTAATTTAACTGACGTGGAAAAGAATTGGCCCAAAAATCTGCCTAGGGGAATTATACACGCCGATTTATTCAATGATAATATTTTTTTTAAAAATGAAAAATTTAATGGAATTATTGATTTTTATTTTTCTTGCAATGATTTCTATGCCCTGGAGATAGCAATTTGTTTTAATGCTCTGTGCTTTGACGGATCTAAAAATAATTTAAGCTTTAACGTCACAAAGGCGATAAGTTTTATGAACGGTTACAGTCAATTAAGAAAGTTAAATGATGCTGAGAGAAAAAGCATAAAAGTTTTATCTCAAGGATCTGCTTTAAGATTTCTGCTGACTAGAGTTTTTGATGCAATAAATACTGTTGAGGGTGCTGTTGTGAAAGTCAAAGACCCCATGGAATACTTGGTAAGACTGGAATTTCACAAAAACTCAAAGAATTTTGAAGATTATTTTTTTTAATGAAGTATGTAATCTATACAGATGGAGCATGCTCGGGTAACCCTGGTCCCGGTGGATGGGGAGCTGTAATTTTGGATCAAGAAAAAAATGAAACTAACATATCTGGTGAAGAAAAATCTACCACGAATAATCGGATGGAATTAATGGCTCCAATTATGGCGCTTAGAAAAATAAAAAAATCTTCTAAAATAATTATTTATACAGACTCTACTTATCTGAAAAATGGTATCACGACCTGGATAAAAAATTGGAAAATAAATGGTTGGATGAGTGCGAGTAAAAAACCAATTAAAAATAAAGATTTATGGGTGACGCTAAGTAAATTATCTGAAGAAAAGAATATTGATTGGAAATGGATAAAAGCTCATGCTGGCAACAAATATAATGAAATAGCTGATAAGCTTGCTACTGAAGCGATAGAAAATTAAATCTCTTTTAAAAAATTTTCAGCAGCAGATACTTCACATGTCCCGGCGTCAGATTCTTTCTTAATTTTAGATACAACACCATCTTCTACTAGCATTGTGTATCTTGAAGATCTCATTCCTAAGCCTTTTTCATTTCTGTCGATTTCTGCTCCTATCGATTTAGTAAATTGACAAAAAGGATCTCCCAACATAAGAATTTTACCTCTAGCATCATGCGCTTTACCCCAAGCTTGCATCACATTAGGATCATTTACTGAAAGACAAATAATTTTTGTTACACCTTTCTTCTTGGCTTCTTCAAAGTGTTTAACATAGCCAGGCAGATGTTGCGTTGAACAAACCTTAGTAAAAGCCCCAGGCACACCAAATATAATAGCTTTATGGCCCTTGAATAGAGAGTTTGTATCGATTTTTTGAAGGGTATTACTGTCGTCTAAATAAAAAAAATCTGCTGTTGGCAGCTTCTCACCTTCTTTAATTTTCATATTGTTTTTCTAAAATATATTTTTTGACCGTATTAGTATTATTCTTAAGTATATCATACTTTTCTTTTCCTGACATTAACTTAGTCACTTGACTGGGCTTTTTAATTTTTTTTCCAGTTACTGATTTCATGGTTTCTAAGAATTTATAAGGGTGTGCAGTTCCCACAACAACACACGGATAATTACTTTTGATTTTTTTAGCAGCGTAAAAACCTGTTGCAGTATGTGGGTCTATAAAAAAATTATGCTTTGAATATATTCTTTTAATAGTTTTTTTTGTTTCTGTGTTGGTGACTTTAAATGCAGAAAAGTCTTTTTGAACCATTTTTCTTTGATTTGTAGTTAATTTAAAAGAACCTTTAGTTTCTAAGTCGTTCATTAATTTTTTAACTTCTGTATCTTTAGAGTTTACTATGTAGAACAGAAGCCTTTCAAAATTACTTGAAATTTGTATATCCATACTTGGTGATATTGAAGCCTTAACCTTTAATGGTTTATAAATTCCTCTATTAATAACTCTTTGTAAAATATCATTTTCATTAGTCGCAACAATTAGTTTTTCTATCGGTAAGCCCATTTTTTTTGCCATATATCCTGCGTAGATATCACCAAAATTTCCTGTTGGAACTGCGTAGTTTAATTTTTTTTTGTTCAACCTTAAAAATGAATAAAAATAATAGACTATTTGAAATATTATTCTTGCCCAGTTAATTGAATTTACACCTGACATATGAATTGTTTGTCTAAAAATATTATCTGCAAACATTTGTTTTACTATTTTTTGACAATCATCAAATGAGCCTTTAATTGCAATGTTGTAGATGTTGCTCCCACCGATTGTTGTCATAATTTTTTTTTGTAATTTTGAAATTTTATTGTGTGGGTGTAAAACAAATAAGTTAATTTTTTTTCTTTTACTTAAAGCAGATATAGCTGCTGCGCCAGTATCTCCAGATGTGGCAACCACTATATTGGTGGTGTCTTCATTAGTTTTGTTGAATTCTTCATAGATATTGCCGATACACTGCATGGCAATATCTTTAAATGCTAAAGTTGGACCATGATACAGTTCTAATAGATTTACCTTGTCTAATTCAATCAAACTAACAACATTTTTTTTCTTAAACTTTTTATAAGATTTTTTTATTAAAGCTTTAAGTTGTTGTTTGTTAAATGTGGGCGTACAAAAACTTGAGACCACCTCAGTTGCAAGATCAATATAATTTAATTTTTTCATTTTTTTCAGTTCATTTGAGCTGAATTGTTTAATTTGCTTGGGTATGAACAGGCCTCCATCTGGAGCTAGACTTCTCTGAAATATCTCTTTGAAATCAAAATTTAATTTTTTATCTCTAGTGCTGCAGTATTTCATTTTTTTTTCTAAAATATAAAAAATAACCAAATATTGATATAGATATTGAATACCATGTAAAAGCGTATTTGAGGTGATTATTTGGCAAATCTATTGTTATTTTTTTAGGTTTTGGAATGTTTATTTTTTTATCTTCCAGATAAAGAATATAATTGCCAAAATTTTTGCCTGTTACTTCTTTTACTTGTTCAAGGTTTATTGAAAACCAAATATTTGCCACTACATCATTTTCAGGCTTAAAAATGTTGGGTTTTATATTTTTTAAAATTAAACCCTGAATTTTATTATGTATAGTTTTATTGATGATATCGTTATTTTTTAAATTAGATTTTATCCAGCCTCTATTAACTAATATATTTTCTGAATTTAGACCTTCAAGAGGTGTAATCACATCATAACCTGGTTGACCTTTGTCGTTAAGGCTATAAAGATAAATTTGTTTTCCAAAATTATATTTGCCCTCTATTGCCACTCTTTGGTAGTTTACTTTAATTTTTTCGGAGTAATTTATAGGTGAAGATTTTAAACCTTCGCTGATTTGTTCAATCAGAGTGTTTTTCCATTGCAGTCTTACTAACTGCCAAGTTCCGAGCACACAAAATAAAGTGATGATCGAAAAAACAAAAATATTAAATAATAATTGATTTTTCAATTGAATTTTAACTTCCCCAAATATAAATTGCAGCAAAAAGAAAAAGCCAAACTACATCGACAAAGTGCCAATACCATGCTGCTGCTTCGAAGCCGAAGTGGTGGTCTGTTGTAAAATGACCTTTTGTAACTCTGACAAGGCAAACTGCTAAAAAGATTGTACCTATGATAACGTGAAATCCATGAAAACCTGTGGCCATATAAAAAGTTGATCCGTATATATTTCCGTCCATTGTAAAAGTTGCATGATGATATTCGTATGCTTGAAAACATGAAAAAATAAAACCTAGAAAGACTGTTAAAATTAATCCATGCAGCAAACCTTTTCTATCATTTTCCTCTATAAGGGCATGGTGTGCCCAGGTTGCTGTTGTCCCTGACAATAAAAGTATTAAAGTATTAATAAGCGGAATGTCCCAAGGGTCAAAAGTTTTGATGTCAGGAGGTGGCCAAGTACTACCAATAGCTTCAGATGGAAATAGACTCGCGTTAAAATAAGCCCAAAACCATGCAACAAAAAACATAACCTCAGATGCAATAAATAATGTCATCCCATATCTATGGCTTAATTGAACAACATATGTGTGGTGGCCTTGGTGTTCGGCTTCGATTGTAACTTCTCTAAACCACATATAAGCAGCATAAATTAATAATGCCGTTCCAATTAATAGAAGCCAAAGTGCTTTAGTGTGAAAATAATAAACTGCTCCGAAAGCTAAGACTAAAGACGAAAAAGATGCAAAAATAGGCCAAGGGCTTGGGTCTACTAAATGAAATCCGTGTTTTTTTTCGCCTGTTGACATAATTTATTTTTTTTAATTTTTATAGTATTCGGATGAAAAAAAGGTAAACGATAATGTCACATCCGAAATATCTTTAGTTTTATTATCATCAACTACTTTTGGATCCAAGAAAAAGCTTAATATAAACTCTCTTTTTTCCCCAGGCTTAAGTCCTTGTTTCTCAAAGCAGAAACATCCAATTTTATTCAGATATATGCCAAATGAAGACGGTGAAACATTAAAAGAAGCTACACCTGCTGTTCCTGTTTGACTTAAATTCTCTACATAAAAATTAACATTATGTACTTCTCCTGGTTTTAGATCGATTGTTTTTTTTTCAGGATAAAATTTCCAATCAAGTTTATTGCCTAAGTTAGTATCGAAACGAATTTTATAAGCTTGATTTATAACCACTTTTGGCAATTCTTTATTAGTAGCATTTTGCGTAGTTCCAGCAAAACCAGTTACTCTGCAAAATAACTCATATAGAGGAACGGCAGCAAAAGATAACCCTAGCATTAATAAAAAAATAGTAACCAAAATAATAGGGGTTAGCTTCTTTTTGTTTAATACCATTAAAGTTCTCTATTATAAATTCCAATATTATAAAAAGTGGTTAGGAATAGAATAATCATGAAGGCAATTAAAGCTATTGCGGTGACTATATTTTTTTTTTTTTTGTTCATAGGTTAATATTGAATTACGTTATCAGCTAGAATTAAAACAAATATAAAAAATAAATAAAATATAGAGTAGACAAATATTTTTCTCGCTATTATGTTTGAAGTCTTATTGTTCTTTTCTTTAAAAAGCATCGTACATAAATAAACATAATAAAATGTCATTGCTGTAGACAAAGTTAAGTAAATTAAACTTCCAAAATTAAAAAAGTAAGGTAGCGCAACAATAGGTGCCATCAATAATGAGTATATTAAAATATTTAATTTAGTTTTTTTTATACCCGCTGTAATTGGCAGCATAGGAATTTTAGCTTTTTTATAGTCACTTGATTTATACAAACTAAGTGCCCAAAAATGTGACGGTGTCCAAATAAATATTATTAAAAATAAAATAATAGATTCTATTGAGATGCTATTTGTGGATATAGCCCAACCAATAACTGGTGGCAAAGCTCCTGCTGCTCCACCTATAACAATATTTTGAGAAGTTCTTCTTTTAAGCCAAATAGTATAAACAAAAAAATAAAAACCTATCGTAGTTGCTAGCAATAAAGATGAAACTAAGTTTGCGGTGTAATAAAGCATTATTATTGAAATTACAGACAACGCTACTCCAAAGCATAACGCTTGATTTTTTGGCACCTTGCCAGTTGGAATGGGTCTTAAACAAGTTCTTGTCATAAGAGCATCTAAATCTGACTCATACCACATATTTAAAGCCCCGGCCGCACCGGCTCCCATGGCGACTGCAAATAAAGAAATAGCTGATGTAGTAAAAGAAACTTGTTCAGGAGCGATTAATAAACCAACCATACTAGTAAATAAAACAAGAGACATAACTCTTGGTTTCATTAAGTTGAAAAATGAACGTAGGCTAAAACTTGAAATAGTTTTAGTTTTTTTTAATTTAACTGTTGATTGAATCAATTTATTTTACTTTAGGAAGCTCTTCAAAAGTATGGAATGGTGGTGGTGATGATACAGTCCACTCTAAGGTTGTAGCTCCTTCCCCCCAAGGATTTTGTTGTGCTTTTTTCTTTTTTATAAATGAATAAAGTAAATTAATTAAAAAGATAACTAAGCCAACCATAGAAATATAAGAACCTATTGAAGATATATAGTTCCAACCTGCAAAAGCATCTGGGTAATCAGCATATCTTCTTGGCATTCCAGCTAAGCCTAAAAAATGTTGTGGGAAGAATATTAAGTTAACCCCAATGAAAGTTAACCAAAAATGTAATTTACCTAAAAATTCTGAATACTCATATCCACTCATTTTACTAAACCAGTAGTAGAAACCAGCAAAAATTGCGAAAACCGCACCTAATGAAAGCACATAATGAAAGTGAGCTACTACGTAATAAGTGTCATGTAATGCAGTGTCTACACCTGCGTTAGCTAATACCACGCCTGTAACTCCACCAAGAGTAAATAAAAATATAAAACCTATTGCAAATAACATTGGTGTTTTAAAAGTTATAGAACCACCCCACATTGTGGCTATCCAAGAAAATACTTTAATTCCAGTTGGAACAGCAATAATCATAGTTGCTGCTAAAAAATATGCTTTCGTATCCGTATCTAAGCCTACAGTATACATGTGGTGAGCCCACACAACAAACCCTACAACACCAATTGCAACCATGGCATAAGCCATTCCTAGGTATCCAAAAATAGGTTTTTTAGAAAAGGTGGAAACTATATGACTTATCATTCCAAAACCTGGAAGAATTAAAATATAAACTTCTGGATGTCCAAAGAACCAAAATAAATGTTGGAATAAAACTGGATCACCTCCAGTCTGCGCTTCAAAGAAAGAGGTTCCAAAATTTCTATCAGTTAGCAACATAGTAATAGCTCCAGCTAAAACTGGTAAAGATAATAAAAGTAAAAAAGCAGTCACTAAAATTGACCATGAGAATAAAGGCATTTTATGTAATGTCATGCCTGGTGTTCTCATATTAAGAATTGTTGTAATGAAATTTATTGCTCCTAGAATTGAAGATGCGCCGGCAATATGTAAACTTAGGATGGCTAAATCCATTGCAGGACCAGGCTGACCAGTTTTAGAGGATAAAGGAGGATAAATAGTCCATCCACCACCAATCCCTGTTTGCCCGGGAGGACCTTCGACAAAAATTGAAGCTATTAATAAAATAAAAGCAGCAGGTAATAACCAAAAAGAAATATTATTCATTCTTGGAAACGCCATGTCAGGGGCACCAATCATAATTGGAACAAACCAATTACCAAAACCACCAATCATTGCAGGCATAACCATAAAGAAAATCATGATTAAACCATGACCGGTTACAAGAACATTATATAAATGGTAATTGCCTCCAAGAATTCCATCACCAGGATGCATTAATTCCATTCTCATTATAACTGAAAAAACTGAACCTATGATTCCAGCTATAATAGCAAATATAAGATACATCGTTCCGATGTCTTTATGATTTGTAGAGTAAGCCCATCGCTTCCATCCTGTTGGATTGTGATGACCGCTGCTGTCTGATTTTTCTCCGTACATAATTAATTTAATTTTTTAATTTCATTTTTTACTACTTTAATATTTGAACTTGTGTCTTCTAATGCAAATTTTTGCTTAGCATCTTTTAACCAAGTAGCGTACTCGTCTTCTGTCACCACGTTAACTGTAATTGGCATAAAGGCATGTTTTATTCCACATAACTCTGAGCATTGACCATAAAAAGTTCCGGTTTTTTCTGCTTTGAACCAAGTTTCATTTATTCTTCCAGGTATGGCATCTCTTTTAACACCGAAAGAAGGTAGCGCCCAAGCATGCAATACATCGTTTGCGGTAATTAAAACTTTTACTACTTTATTAACTGGTACATAAATTTCGTTATCAACCGTAAGTAATCTTGGTTGATTAGCTTTAAGATCTTTTTCATCAACCATGTAAGAGTCAAAGCCTATATTTTCATCTGGATACTCGTAACCCCAATACCATTGGTAGCCCACCGCTTTGATTGTTATATCTGCTTTAGGAATTGTATCTTGTTCATATAAAAGTTTGAATGATGGGACCGCTAAGACTATTAAAATAAGACAAGGAATAAGTGTCCATAAAACTTCTATTGTTGTGTTGTGACTTGTTGTTGAGGCAACTTTATTTTTTGAAGCCCTAAATTTTACACAGGCATATAAAATTAAAAATAAAACAAAAACTGTAATTGCAGTGGTGACTGGTAACAACATATAATCATGAAACCAGACAATGCTTTCCATGCCTGTAGATGCTGGGTCTTGAAAGCCTAGCTGCCAATTTTTTGGTTGATCGGCAAGCACTGAACTAGAAGTCAAGAATAGAAGACTTATTATTTTAAAAATGTTTGTCATTGAGGTTTATATATACGTTCTAAGCTATTTAACAATTTCAAATAATGCGACAATTAATGATTGTTATGAATAAAGCTAACAAGAGAAATTGCACTTATTACCGCTGTATCTGTGCGAAGTATGTTCTCAGAAAGAGAGAAAGGTACTGTCTCTGGTTTTGATAGAATTAGTTCGCGCTCTGCTGGTGAAAAATCACCCTCTGGTCCGATTAAAACGCTAGTTTTTTTGCCTCGTCCTAAATCTTCTGAACTTGGTTTGTGCTTAGAATTTACGTCAGCAAAAAATAATTTTTCATCTTTTGAGATGTTACTAATAAAGTCTTTTAATTTAATTATTTGGCTTAGATCAGGTGTGTTTAATTGGTTGGACTGTTCAGTTGCCTCGATAATAATTTTATTAGCTCTCTCAAAATTTAAATCTTTAACCTCAGTTCTATCTGAAATAATTGGAGTAATTTTTCTTACTCCAAGCTCTGTTGCTTTTTGTAAAATAATTTCCATCGGTGTTTTTTTAACTAAACATATAGCTAGTTCAATATTTGAGATTTTTGAGGGCTCCTTAACTTTATTTAAAAATTTAACTTCCACTTTATCTCTTTCAATAGAAATAATTTCACTTAACCACTCACCTTCTTTATTAAAAAAATTTAAATTAGAACCCCTTTTTAATCTCATTACATTTATAACATAATGAGTATGTTCTTTAGACAATAAGCCAGTAGTATTTTCAATTATATTATCGGGATGAAACAATCTTGAGTTACTCACTATATTTACCTGATTCTACTTTCTTCAAAATTTTTATTTAATTTTAAAGATATAGTTCTATTGTTTTTTTTGTTCCAATCTGAAAAAGATTTTAAAATCGGTATAACTGAAGCTCCAAATTCTGTTAGAGAATATTCTACTTTAGGAGGAACAACTTGATAAACTTTTCTATTTATCAAACCATCAATTTCCAGCTCCTTTAATTGTTTTGATAACATTTGTTGAGTAATAGTTTTGAACCACTTTTTAATTTCACCAAATCTATTTTTTTTGTTTTGATATAATAAAAATACAATTCTTATTTTCCATTTACCGCCTAGAAAATAAATCGCTCTTTCAGCTGGGCACTCAGTGGTGTTTTTCATAGTATGTTTTTATACACTAGTATGATTTTAATGTCTTGTTTTAAATTAGACAAAGGTTTATTTGTTTATAAATTAATTTAATAAAGGGTAATAATGAAAAAAGGAATAAGAGCAGGAGAGGCTCCAATAGGAGTAGATGTAGAAGAAGGTAAGTCTTATTATTGGTGTACGTGTGGTAAAAGTGCCAAGCAACCATTTTGTGACGGATCGCATACTGGATCAGAATTTGGTCCTTTAACTTACAAAGCTGAGCAATCGAAAAAAGTTTGGTTTTGTACTTGCAAACAAACTAATGATCAGCCACTATGTGACGGATCACATAACGCTAAGTAAAAAAATAATATGAAACAGTTAGATAATAAAATTAATAAGATTTTTTCAAGTTTAGAATTTTTAGCTCCTTGGCTAATAAGACTTGGATTAGGAATTGCTTTTGCTTTGCATGGTTTGGGTAAATTCCCTTTACCACCAGAAGGTTTGTCTAACTTCCTAGGATCGTCTTTAGCTTCGTTCGTTGCTATTTCAGAGCTAGGAGCAGGATTAATTTTAATTATTGGAGGTTTTATAAAGGGGCCTGTTGGTAGTCTAGCTACAAGGTTCGCAGGCGGAACAATTGTAGTAGTAATGATCAGTGCTTTATCTTTGGCTCATAGAGATTGGTTTATTACAACAAAACTATTTACTAGTGAGCAAATATTTCTTCTTTTAATTGGATTATATTTTTTATTAAAAGGAAATCGTCAGTAGTATATAATCTCTTTAATGAAAGACATTAAAGCTATAGTGTTCGACGCCTACGGGACTTTATTTGATGTCAATTCGGCTGCTGAAAAATGTAAAGGTAAAATTGGAGATAAGTGGCAAGGTTTTGCTAGTTTTTGGCGTACAACTCAACTGGAATATACTTGGTTAAGAAGTTTAATGAAAAGACATAAAGACTTCTGGCAAGTTACTGAGGACAGTTTAGATAAATCAATGAAAGCTTTTAAAATTGATAGCTCTATGAAAAATGAATTACTAAATTTATATAAAGTTCTGTCTCCCTACCCTGAGGTTAAAGAAGTTTTAAAAAAATTAAAAATAAAAGAATACAAACTTGCTATTCTTTCAAATGGTACGCCTGCTCTTTTAAGTGAATTGGTGAAAAGCAGTAATTTAGAAAATATTTTTGATGATCTCTTTTCAGTTGAAGAGGTTAGAATTTATAAGCCAGACTCAAAAGTGTACGATATGCCTATAAAAAAGTATCAAATCAAGCCAGATGAAGTAGCTTTTCTGAGTGCAAATACATGGGATGTATCAGGTGGTGGAAATTATGGTTATAACGCTATTTGGGTTAATAGAAATAATAATATTTTTGATAACCTTGATTACGAACCTAAAAATGAGATTAAAAATTTAAAACAATTAATTGAGGTTATCCAATGAACAATATTGAAGTTAAAAAAATAATTAAGGCTTTACATGCATCAGATGGTGCGGGTGTTAAGTTAAAAAGAAGTATTGGTACTCCAGAAGCAGATTATATTGATCCTTTTCTAATGTTAGACGAATTTGGTTCTGAAAATAAGGATGACTATTTAGCAGGTTTTCCTCCTCACCCCCATAGAGGAATAGAAACGGTTACTTATATGTTAAATGGAGAGTTTGAACATGAGGATAGTACTGGAGCAAAAGGGATAATGACTGCAGGAGATGTTCAGTGGATGAAAACTGGTAGAGGAATTATTCACTCTGAAATGCCCGCAATGTCTGAAGGTAAATTATTAGGTTTTCAACTTTGGATTAATATGCCAGCAAAATCAAAAATGAATAAACCTGAATATTTATATATTAAAAATAATCAACTTGGTGTTCATGAAGATGCTGAAAAAATAGTTAAAGTTATAGCTGGAAAATTTGAAAAGGCAGAAGGCCCTGAAAAAGGTCATGATGTTGATCCAATTTATTTTCATGTAGTGCTAGAAAAAGATAAAGAGTTTAAGTGTGATGTTCCTGCCGCGCATAATTCTTTTATTTATTTATTGACTGGAGATTTATCTGTTGGAGCAACCAAACACGATAAAACAAATAATTCTAATTTAATACTTTTAGACAGAGGTAATAAATTGATAGTAAAAGCTAATGAGAAAAGTGAGTTTTTGTTTATTGCAGGAAAACCAATAGGAGAACCAATAGCAAGAGGTGGACCTTTCGTTATGAATACCAAAGCAGAAATCCTTCAAGCGGTACAAGATTATCACAACGGAACATTCGCAAAATATTAATGACTAAAGCAATTATAATCAAAAAACCAGGTGGACCAGAAGTTTTAGAAATTACAGATATTAAACTGGAAGCTCCTGGACCCGATCAAATAAAAGTAAAAAATATTGCTATAGGTCTAAACTATATAGATACCTACCATCGATCAGGTCTGTACCCCGTTCCACTTCCAAGCGGCATAGGTCTAGAGGGCGCTGGTGTAGTTACAGAAATAGGTCTTAACGTTAGTGAATTAAGTGTTGGAGACAATGTTGCTTACGCAGGAGGATCTCCTAGTGCATATGCTGAAGAGAGAATATTGCCTGCTCAAATTGCAGTTAAAATTCCAGATGGTATTTCTCATAAAATAGCTGCGTGCATAATGACAAAAGGTTTAACAACGCATTATTTACTATGTAAAACTTACAAATTAAATTCAAACGATGTTGTTCTTTTTCACGCTGCAGCCGGGGGAGTTGGACAAGTTTTTTCTCAGTGGGCAAAAGCAATTGGTTGTAAATTAATTGGTACCGTTGGTTCAGATGAAAAAATTCATATAGCTAAAAAAAATGGTTGTGATTATGTTATTAATTATACGAAGCAAAATTTTGCTAAAGAAATAAAGGATATTACTAAAGGTGTTGGTGTTTCTGTTGTTTATGATGGAGTTGGGAAAAATACTTTCCAAGGATCTATAGAATGTTTAAAACCTAGAGGAACAATGGTTTCTTTCGGTAATGCATCTGGCCCTCTGGATCCTTTAAATGTGCCAAAAGATATTCAATCAAAAAGTTTATTTTTTACAAGACCAACGATGAAAGATTATTACACAACAAGAAGTGAAGTGGTTGAGGGTGCAAATAAATTATTTGAACAAATTAAATTCGGGAAAATTAAAATCCAGATATTTAAAGAATATAGTTTAAAAGAAGCTAAACAAGCCCACTTAGATTTAGAATCTAGAAAAATTAATGGTCCTGCTATTTTTGTAGTGTAATGAACAAACTTATTTCTCCTTGTATAAGTATTTGTAAAACTGATCCTGTAACTGGATATTGTTATGGTTGTGCTCGTACAGAAGAAGAGAAGAAACTGTGGAAAAATGAAAACACTAATGATGATTGGAAGTCAAAAAATCTAGCGTTAATTATTCTAAGAATGAAAGGTTGGCAATTAGAAACGTTTAAAGAATCTTACAAATATAAAATAAGTAACGGAATTTCATTATTTAAGAAAAGTCTTTTAGAAAAAAAATAAAACTATAAATCTTTTTTCATCGAGTCCATGTCGCTCAAATGATACTTGAGTGCTTTATTAGAAAGTCGTATTTCCTGTAAAAATAAAAAAGTTGAAATTATCATGCAAACACAACATCCTGCAAAAATTATTCTGGCTGTTTGCAAATTCCCTAGATAGAGCATTAAAACTGTGGACATGTTAAAGAGAAAACCAAAAGCTGCAAACCCCATTGTGTATTTTAATATACTAGTTCTATTATTCAAAACGTGTAACTGATTTTCCCATGCTGGAGGCGTACGTTTCTCAAAGATATACTGATCGTGTAACTTTCTAATTAAACTACTTAAAGTATGAAATCTATTGCTATACATGGTCATCATTAGTGGTATAGCTGGAAACATAAGGGCAGCAACTGTGTAATCTATATCCATATCGAATCAAATTGATTATGTAGATAGTGTTTGATACTTACAAGTAATTATTCGCTAATGTCTCAACTAAAAATTTTTATAGAACTTACAAGATTAAATAAGCCTACAGGTATTATGCTACTTTTTTGGCCTTGCTCATGGGGTTTAGCTTATGCTTATGTGGTTGAAAAAAATTTATATCAATTTTTGTATTTTCTTTTACTTTTCTTTTTAGGCTCTGTGTTAATGCGAAGCGCGGGTTGTATTGTTAATGATATTGTCGACAAAGACATAGATAAAAAAGTCCAAAGAACAAAAAATAGACCGCTCGCATGTAATTTAATTTCTGTAAAACTAGCTTTAGTCTATGCTCTTGGTCTTTGTAGTTTAGCTTTTTTAATATTAATTCAATTTAATGCTTTAACAATTATTTTAGGCTTTGTTTCTATGGTATTTGCTTTTTCTTACCCTTTTATGAAAAGAATAACTTATTGGCCTCAATTTTTCTTGGGCTTAACTTTCAATTGGGGAATCATGATGGCTTGGGCCGCTGTAACGAATACTATTTCTGTTGAAATTGTTACGCTTTATACATCGGCCATATTTTGGACATTGGGCTATGACACTATATACGGAGCTCAAGATATAGCTGATGATGAATTAATTGGAGTTAAATCAACATCGGTTAAATTCAAAAATAATATAATACTGTTTGTTGGGTTTTGTTATTTTATAAATGCGGCTTTAATTTTTTTTTTATTTTATGATAAATTTAATTTAAATAATTCTTTTTTATTCATGACAATTTATATTTTAAGTTTAATATATCAAATAATAAGATTTGAAAAAAATAATCCTAAAAAGTGTCTAAATATCTTTAAAATTAATAATTTTTCTGGCTTTTTTTTATTTTTTGGAATTGCTCTAATTAATTAATACTATGAATTTTAATGAAATAATAATTATACTAAAACGTTTATATAAAGAATATGTAAGGAAATACTTTAAGAAAATACTTCTTGCTATTTTTTTATCCATTCTTGTTGCTGGTAGTACCGCTGCAACAGCATGGCTTTTAGATCCAGCGGTTAAAAAAATTTTTGTTGAAAAAGATAAAACTTTTGCCTGGCTAATACCGCTATGTATTATTCTTGCTTTTACAACAAAAGGAATTTCCCTCTACTTTGCAAGAATTAATGTTATTCAGGTTGGTTCAAGGATTGGTGGTGAGTTGCAAAATAAAATTGCTCAAAATATTCTGCATGCGGATATTAAAACTTTAGAAAATAGACATTCAGGTAAATTTATATCTAATATTTTTTATGACTCTGGGCAGGTTACTCATTTGGTGAGTACGGGAGTATTAAACATGTGTAAAGATAGTTTTTCTTTAATAGCATTAGTTTCGCTAATGTTTTATCAAAATTGGAAGCTTGCCTCTTTTGCAATTTTTATGATGCCTTTGGCTTTATTGTTAGCAAAAAGCCTTGGAAAAAGAATAGGTAAAGTACAAGGTGAAGCTAGCGAAAAATCTGGTTTATTGACGGTATTTATAACGGAAATTCTTAAAGCCGCTAAAATGATAAGGATTTATCAAAAAGAAAAAATAGAGGTTATAAATTCAAGAAAAGCGATCCACGAAACTGTAGAAAAAAATATAAAAATTGCCAGCATAATGGTGAGAGCTACGCCGGTAATGGAAATTCTAACTGGGTTCATGATTGCTGGATTTATTTTTTACTCTGGAAAATTAATTTCTACAGGCGAATTGCAGATTAATAACTTTTTTTCTTTTCTTGCTGCTATGATGTTAGCGTATCAACCAATCCGTTCTTTAGCGACAATTAATATGTTAATCCATCAAGGAGCAACGGCATCTAAAAGAATATTTGATGTTATAGACGCACCTATTGAAACAAAAAATGATCCTACTTTGCCAAGCTTAAAAGTAAAAAACTGTAATATTAAATTTAATAACGTTAGCTTCACCTATTCAAACACAAAGGAGAAAGCTATTCGTAATATTAATTTAGATATAGCAGGCGGGACAATGACTGCATTTGTAGGTCACAGTGGTGCCGGAAAAAGTACAATAATCAACTTATTACCAAGATTTTATGAAGCTCAAAAGGGAAACATATTTATTGATAATCAAGATATTCACAATGTAAATCTAGAGTCTTTAAGAAAAAATATCTCATTAGTTAGTCAGGATGTAATTTTATTTGATGACACAGTTAGAGCAAATATTGCATATGCTAATAGTGAGGCTTCGGAAGAGGAGATAATAGAAGCTTGTGATTTTGCAGCTGCTACTGAGTTTATAAATAAACTTCCAAAAGGTTTTGAAACCAGTATAGGAGAAAATGGTGTAAGAGTTTCTGGAGGACAAAAACAAAGAATATCAATTGCACGAGCGATTTTAAAAAAATCTCCTATTATTCTTTTAGATGAGGCTACTTCATCATTAGATGCAGAATCAGAGGAAATTGTTCAGAATGCAATTTCTAATTTAGTTAAAAATAAAACCACGTTAGTCATAGCTCATAGACTTTCAACCATACACAATGCAAAGAAAATTTTTGTTTTAAAAAATGGCTCGGTTATTGATTCTGGAAACCATGACGATTTAATTAAAAACTCAGCTGAATATGAATCGCTGTACAAAAAACAGCTAAAATAAATTAATGTTGCAAGTTTACAGATACTTAACTTATTTTCTTTTCCCCCTACTTGTAATAATTATTTATTTTAGATCAATTTTTAATAAAGAGGATAAAATAAGATTTAAAGAAAAAATCTTTTCCTCCCACTTTGACGCTCACAAAGATGATAAAAAAAAATTAATTTGGTTTCATGCAGCTAGTATTGGAGAGTGTTTAAGTATTCTATCTTTAATAGAAGAAATAAATAATAGTAATAAAAATATAGATTTTTTAATAACCTCTGTGACTTTGAGCTCATCAAAGCTACTAAAAAAAAGATTAAATCGATATACTAATATTGTACATCGCTTTTTGCCTTTGGACGTTGAACATCTTACAGAAAAATTTTTAAATTTTTGGAGACCAGACTTAGCTTGTTTCGTGGATTCAGAGATTTGGCCAAACTTTTTATTCAAAATTAAAGAAAAAAATATTCCTTTACTACTTGTTAATGCAAGAATAACAAAAAAATCATTTAATAGATGGAAAATTATTATAAATTTTGCGAAGAAAGTTTTTGGTAATTTTGATCTATGTCTGCCAGCTAGCAAAGAATCAGAAAAAAATTTAAATAAACTTCAGGTCAAAAATTTAAAATATATTGGTAATTTAAAATATTCTGCTAAAAATATATTAGAAGAACTTGGGTCAGCTAATGAAAAAAAATTAAATAATTTTAAAACTTGGTGTGCGGTAAGTACACATGATGGTGAAGAGCTTATTATTTTAAAGGCTCATTTAGAAATTAAAAAAAAATATAATAATATTTTAACTATTATTGTGCCAAGACATATTCATAGATCTTCTAATATTAAAAACCTGGCTAATCAGTTTAGTTTAAATTCACAAATTTTAGATAATGAAGATTTAATAAATTCTAAAACAGAAATTTTAATAATTAATTCCTTTGGCATTCTTCCTAAATATTTTAATCATTGTAAAAACATTTTTATGGGAAAATCATTTGTTAAAAAATTAAAAAATGTTAGTGGCCAAAATCCAATCGAAGCTGCAAAATTCGGTTGTAAAATATTTCATGGTCCCTATGTTTATAATTTTCAGGAAATATATGAACATTTAAGATCTTTCGATATAACTGAAATGGTCAATGATGAACTTGACCTAGCTGAAAAAATAACCAAAAATTTTGAGATACAAATTATAAATGATAAACACCAAGTAAATTTATTAAATGACTATGGTGAAAAAATATTAAAAGAAACTGCCTTAGAATTAAATAAATATTTATAATAAATTATGAAAATATTTAAACCCAAATTTTGGCATAAAAAAAATTCATTAATATCTTTTTTTTTATTTCCTTTTTCACTTTGTTTTCAGTTTTTATTAATTTCAAAAAAATATTTAGGGAAAAAGAAAAATTTTTCTATACCTATAATTTGTGTTGGAAATATCTATGTCGGTGGGACTGGAAAAACTCCTTTGTGTATTGAGCTGTTCAATATACTAAGAAAATTAAATAAAAAAATTGCTATAATAAAAAAATTTTATAAAACACACGAAGATGAATTTAAATTAATTGAATCTAAAAATATCAAATTGTTTAAAAATCGATCGAGAGCTGCGGCAATTGAAGAGGCCGAAATAGAGAATTATGACTGTGTAATTTTAGATGATGGTTTTCAAGATTCATCCATTGTTAAAGATTTAAATATTATTTGTTTCAATGAGGAGCAATTAGCGGGTAATGAAATGACTCTTCCATCGGGACCACTGAGGGAATCTTTATCTTCTCTAGAAAATAGTCAAATAGTTGTTATTAATGGAAATGTTAATAAATTTTTTGAAAATAAAATAAAAAATATATCTAGTGATATCAGCATTTATTACTCAAATTATCTACCTACTAATTTAAATAAATTTACAGAGCACGATCTACTTGCCTTTGCAGGGATAGGTAACCCTAATAATTTTTTTAATCTTTTAAAAAAAAATAATTTAAATGTTGTAGAAAAAATATCTTTTCCAGATCACTATAACTATTCTAGAAAAGAGTTAGATGAGTTAGTGAATTTTTCAATAAAAAATAATTTAAAGATTGTTACTACTTCAAAAGATTACTTTAGAATTAAGCATCATAATATATTACAGATTCAATACTTTGATGTTAAACTTGAAATTAAAAATAAAGATAAATTTGAGAAAGAGGTAATTGAATGTTTATTGTAAAAGTCGTTAAATATTTTTTTCAAGCAATAATTATTTATTTATTTTTTTTATTTATAAAAATAATTGGTTTAAATCTTGGCAGAAAGTTTTTTTCATCACTTTTTTGTAAAATTGGTCCTTCAATAAAATCAGAACAAATAATCAATAATAATCTAGAAAAATTTTTAGGCTCTTACAATGAAGATATCAAAAAAAAAATAATATTTAAAATGTGGAGCAACTATGGAAAGACTTTTGTGGAATATTTGTATTTAAAAAAATTCCGCAATACAAACCATCATATCGAAATTAAAGGAGGGCAAATACTAAATGAAATCATAAAAAAAAATAAGCCAGTAATTTTTGTGTCAGGACACTTTGGAAATTTTGAATTAATGTCAATGGAGTTGACAAAAAAAAATATTAATTTAGCAACAATTTATAGGCCACTTAATAATTTTTTTTTGAATCCTTTTATGGAATACCTTAGAAAAAAATATATATGTCAAAATCAAATTAAAAAAGGACTGGCGGGTGTTAAAAATTCAATTAATTGTATAAAAAATAACATCAGCATTGCGTTAATGATAGATCAAAGAGTTAGTGAAGGTAAAAGATTACCCTTTTTTGAACATATGGCACTTACTTCAACTCTGCCAGCTCAAATGGCCTTAAAATTTAATTTAGATATTGTGCCTATCTACATAGCTAGGAACGCGAATGACAGTTTTGAAATGAAAATTTGCGACCCAATAAAAGTTGAAGATAATAATGATACCGAGTCTAATAAATTAAATATATCTATAAAATTAAATAAAATTCTCGAAGAAATGATATCTCAAGACCCTGGGCAGTGGATTTGGACCCACAATCGCTGGAAGTAATTAACTTTTTTTTCCTAACACTTCATATTTTTTTTGAGCCTCAACCGGTGAATAATATGCTTCTTGTAGCTCAACGTTCCAATAATTCAAGTTTTCGAGTGGTATTATCTTTTTTGAAACAGCACAAATAACATGATCACCTTCTTCTAAAATATCAAAAGTATTAGGCTTATATCTAATCACAGCTTTTTTTTTGTTCATATACAATAATAGTATATATAATATAATTTTTCATATGAATATTGCTATAATCGGAAGTGGTGGACGGGAACATGCACTTTGTCAAAAAATATACGATTCACCCATTACAAACAAAATTTATTGTATACCGGGAAATGCTGGTACAGCTCTTCTCGCTAAGAATTTAGACATAGATTCATTAAATTTCAATAAATTGTTGTCAGCTATTAAGTTTCATAACATAGACTTAGTTGTTGTTGGGCCTGAACTACCTTTAGTTAAGGGAATAGTTGATTTCTTAAAAAAAAATAAAATTAAAGTTTTTGGCCCAGATAAATATGCAGCACAATTAGAGGGTTCTAAAGCGTTTATGAAATCTTTGTGTAAAAAATATAAAATTCCAACTGCAGGATTTAAAATTTGTAAAAATGATAAAGATGTTAATGCATTTCTTGCTCTTCACAAAATGCCAGTGGTGGTTAAGGCAGATGGATTGGCCTCAGGCAAAGGTGTGATTATTTGTCAGTCAAAAGAAGAAGTTAAAAAGTTTACTTATGAAATTTTTTCAGGGAAGTTTAAGAGTTCAAAAAAACTAGTACTTGAGGAATTTTTAGAAGGCGAAGAAGCTAGTTATTTTTTAATTATAGATAAAAAAAAATTTTTATTTATAGGTTCTGCTCAAGATCATAAACGTGTTGGGGAGAATGAAACAGGTCCCAATACAGGTGGTATGGGTGCTTATTCACCTGCAACTATTATAAATAAAAACTTAGAAAAAAAAATAATCAATAAAATTGTTAAACCCACTCTTCAAGCACTTAAGTTGAAAAAACACCCTTACACTGGTTTTTTATATGTTGGTCTTATGATTAATAATAACCAACCTTACTTAATAGAATATAATGTTAGAATGGGAGATCCTGAATGCCAAGTTATCATGCCAAGGTTAAAAACAGACTTAGTTCAGTTGTTGAGTGCATCAGTAGAAAACAAGCTTAATAAAATTAAAATTAAATGGGGTAAGGATAAGTGCATGACAACGGTACTTTGTGCTAAAGGGTATCCAAATAATGTCACAACTGAAAATAAGATAGACTTGAGCCGAATTAAGTTTTCTAAAAAATCTTTTATATTTCACGCGAGTACTAAAATGAAAAATGGCTTATTATTTTCAAATGGTGGACGTATATTAAATATAGTTGTTTTGGGAAGCACTTTTATAAAGATAAGAAATGAAATTTATAAAATAATTAAAACTATTAATTGGAAACATGGTTTTTTTAGAAGAGATATAGGCTGGAGAGTAATTAAAAAAAAATGAGAATTGTAAGTGGTTTTTTGAAAGGTAAAAAAATAGACTTTTTAAAGTCTGCAACCACTAGGCCTCTTAGAGATTTTGTTAAGGAAAATATTTTTAATATTATAAAACATTCTAATTTAGTTGACGTTAAATTAGAAAATGCCAACGTGTTAGATCTTTACTCTGGTATTGGTTCATTTGGAATAGAATGTATTTCTCGAGGAGCAAAGAAAACAACATTTATAGAAAATGATAATAAAGCAGTTATTAAATTAAAAATAAATCTAAGTAATTTAAAAATTCAAGATCAGACTAAAGTTTTTAGTGAAAAAATAATTTCGTTTCTCAATAGATTAACGAACAAGGATAAATTTGAAATTATTTTTTTAGATCCTCCCTTTGCCGAAAATATTTTTGTTGAGGAATTAAAAATAATTAAAAAATCTGCAATTTATAGCAAAGACCATTTAATTATTATTCATAGAAAAAAAAAATCTAAAGATGATCTTGATAAAATTGTAAATGTTTTATTAACTAAAAACTATGGCAGATCAAAAATAATCTTTGGTAATTTTAACTTAAATACTTCTTAGTTAAAAATTTGACCTCTTCAACCGCAGGTTGGTCAAATGGATTAACATTAATCAACCTTCCAATTAAAACTGTCTCCATTATAAAATAAGAAAACAGTTCACCTAAGGTTTCTTCGTTTCTTTTATTAATAAAAAATTCTTGGTAGGGAATATTTTTCTTTTTTAAAACATGTATTAAAGCATTTTTTTGAGCTTCTTTAGCTTTTGACAAATCTTTACTCTCAACAAAATTAAACGTTTTTCCAAAAACATTTTTGTTTATTTTCATTTTTTTTCTCACATTTAGGCTAAATATATAAAATAATTTATCTTTAGGGCCGTCTAAGTATAGTTGTAATAAACTATGATGATCTCTTGGAGCTGGCGAAATAACAGGTAATATTCCATTACCTTTTTTTCCTAAACTTTCCGCTATCAATTGTTGGCACCAATAAAGAAAATCGTTAACTTCTGGTGCGTAATTTAGCAGTATTATAGAATTAATTTTTTTAAAATTATATATATGGGCTAGTTTAACAACATTGTTTATTAGTAAAGTTTTTTTTTTTGACTTAAAAAAAGCTAATAAATTTTTTCTAAAATAGTTTTTTTTTAAACCCATAAAATAAGCAGGAACCATACCGACTTCGGATAAAACAGAGTATCTTCCTCCGATGTAATCTTTATGGTCGATTTGTAAGATTTTTTTATTTTTTGCGAATTTGTTTAGTAAATTATTTTTTTTTTCTGTAATAATTATAGTATTTTTTTTATTAATTCTGTCCTTAAATAGATTGCTGTTAATTAGTGTTTCTAGAGTATTCCCAGATTTTGAGATAATAATAAAAAGACTATTTTTTAGATTTTTATTTTCTTTAATGCTTTCTATTTTAAATTGATCTAAATTATCGAAAAAAAAGAATTTTTTTTTAATTTTATCTTTACAAAATGAATACAAAGCTTCTGCACCTAAGGCGGAACCACCCATGCCAATTAGAATGACGGATTTATACTTATTAAATCTTGTAAGCTGTGAATTTTTAAAATTAAAATCAAAACTTTTACTAAATGAATGGAAGGCATTTTTTTCAACATCTAAAGAATCAAAAATATTATTTATAATTTTGTTTATTCGTATTTTATCTTTGGAATATATTTTTTTATTAAAAAAGTTTGAACTAATACCGTTTCGTAAATATATATTTTTGTTCACTTTTTAATTTGATTAAGGATAGACTTTTCTGTTGACGATGATTTAGTTTGATTGCTGTCAGATTTAGTTTCAGACATTTTTAGAATTCTTTTAAAACTATTTTGTTCTGATTCAGCTTTATCCTCAATTGAGTTTGGTTTAGGTATTTTCGTAAAATCAGGTGGCAGTGTTAATGGTTCTTTTTTTTTTATTAAGAATTCATCGATAGTTGCTCTTTTCTCATTTCTTAAGATTTTGCCTGCCTCACCAATGCTTGAGCAGTTATTTAAGAGTATAGAAAAACTACAGACTAAAATTAATAATTTTGTAAATTTCATTTTTTTTTTAATATTAAATCCTGGATAATAATTAAAATTATTCCTAGTGTGATAAATATATCTGCAATATTAAAAGTAAACCAGTGAAAATCATTTATATGAAAGTCTATAAAATCTGGTACAGCAAAATAAATTAATCTATCGTAAAAATTACCTATCGCACCACCTAAAATTAGAGAATATAAAATTTTTTCAGAAAATATAACTCTAGTTATTAAGTAGATTAAAAAAACTATTACGATAAAAATTAGTAAAGAAATTAAATGATAATATATAGTCCCGTTTTGACTAAACAAACCAAAACCAATACCAGTATTCCAGATAAGCTCGAAATTTAAATAATCATTAACAAATATACTCTGATTGTTTAATTGATGATTAATAATAACTGTTTTCGTTAATCTATCAAAAATAAAAGTAAAAAAAACTACTAGTATTGAAATTATTGTTTCTTTTGAAAAGACTTTTTTTTTAATATTTTTTGAAATGTTCATATTTTAAATAATACCACAATATTTTCTTTCACATTTTTTATTCAAAATTTTCCAGCAAAGAGTGCATTTACTACCTATGGATTTTTTGACTTCAATTTTAATTTTATCTTCAATTTGATTCTGAATTTTGCTAACTTTTGAAGTTATAAAATATTCTTCTAGATCTAGTCCATCTAAAAGTTTAAATTCTTTTGCATTTAAATAAATTAAAATATCTGCTTCTAAACTCGAGCCTATTTCTTTGCTGGATCTTTTTTCTTCAATTGCAATGTTTGCTACTTGTTTGATCTCAGAAAGATTTTTCCATTTCTTGTCTAATTTTTCATCCTTCCAATTTTGCGGAATCTCAGGATAGGCTGTTTCGTGTATACTATTTTCATTTTTATTTAATAAATTAAAAATTTCTTCAGTGGTAAAAACAAAAATTGGAGCTAGCCATTTAAGGAGGCATTCTAAAATTATATTTAAAACAATAATACAATCTTTTCTTTTTTTTGAGTCTAAATCATCGCAATACAAAACATCTTTCCTTATATCGAAGTAAAATGAAGAAAGTTCCAGATTACAAAAATTTAAAAGCTCTTTATAAAGTTTGTGAAAATTATAATTTTTTAGATTATTTTTAATGGAATTATTTAAGTCAGAAAGTCTTCCTAGCATATATCTTTCAAGCTCTGTAAAAGAATTTATATCTATTTTTTTAAAATCTTGTTGTTCGAATTTATCTTGTAAATTACCCAGTATAAATCTAAATGTGTTTCTTATTTTTCTGTAAGATTCTGCGTGTTGTGCTAAAATAGTATTATCAATTCTCAAATCCTCAGCATAATCTGATGAGGCAACCCAAGCTCTTAATATATCTGCTCCATAATTTTTTAAAATATCATCTGGAGAAATAACGTTTCCTGCCGATTTTGACATTTTCATTCCTTTACCGTCTACAACGAAACCATGCGATAATATACTTTCAAAAGGAGCTCTTCCTCTGGTGCCACAAGATTCCAATAACGACGAATGAAACCAACCCCGATGCTGATCTGAGCCTTCAAGATACATGTCCGCTGGCCACTTAAGGTCTTTTCTTTTCTCTAAAACAAAACTGTGCGTTGAGCCACTATCAAACCACACCTCAACAATGTCTGTTAATTTTTCATAATCATCTGCATTGTAATTTTTGCCTAAAAAAATTTTGGGGTCGTCTGTAAACCAACAATCTGATCCTTCTTTTTCATAAATTTCAGCTATACGGTCTACGACTTTTTGGTCACGCAGAGGCTCTTTAGTCTTCTTGTTGATGAATATAGGTAACGGAACTCCCCAAGACCTTTGTCTAGAAACACACCAATCCGGTCTTCCTTCAACCATAGACAATAGTCTTTCTTTTCCTTTGGAAGGGTAAAAAGTAGTCTCATTTATTGCTTTAATTGCTTTCTCTCTTAAAGAATTTTTTTCCATTGAAATAAACCATTGTGGTGTTGCTCTGTAGATTAATGGTGCTTTTGATCTCCATGAGTGAGGGTAGCTATGTTGCAGTTTGTCATTTTTCAATAATCTTTTAAATTCCTTTAGTTTGTCAATAACGATTGGGTCAGCTTTAAAAACATGCGTTTTTGTAAAATGAGGAATTTCATCTGTATAATAACCTGCGTTATCAATTGTGTATTTTGATGGAATATTATGTTTAAGACACAAATTAAAATCATCAGGACCGTGACTTGGTGCACAATGTACAATACCTGTACCCTGTTCTAAAGTTACAAATCTTGCTTCTAGCATTGGGACATCAAAGTCATAACCCAATTTTTTAAAAGGATGCTCACATATAGTACCAGTAAAATCTAATCCACTAAAAGTTTTCAAAACTTTAAATTTTTCAATAGCACAGGATTTAATAATTGAATCTAAAAGGTTTGAGGCTACTACTATTTTTTCTTCTTTAAAATGTTCAAGGTTGCTTATCTCAACCAAAGCATATTCTATACTATCGTTAAATGCTAAAGCTTTATTAGCAGGGATCGTCCACGGCGTTGTAGTCCAAATAATAATATTAGTATCTTTTAAAAAATCTTTTGAACTTTCCTTGACTTTAAATGCTACAAATATTGTATTAGATGTATGATCGTGATATTCAACCTCAGCATCAGCCAATGCTGTTTTTTCAACAGTTGACCAAAACACAGGTTTAAATCCTTGATATAAACTTCCGTCTAATAAAAACTTTCCAAGTTCTCTTACTATTTGTGCTTCAGCGGTAAAGCTCATTGTGGAATAATAATTTTCAAAATCTCCTGTTACACCAAGTCTTTTAAATTCATCAATATGAATTTCTATCCATCTTTTAGCAAATTCCCTGCATTCTTTTCTGAAATCCTTAATTGGAACTTCATCCTTATTTTTCTTATTTTTTTTATATTGTTCTTCTATCTTCCACTCTATAGGCAGCCCATGGCAGTCCCAGCCAGGAACATACACGGAGTCTTTTCCGTTCATTTGATGGAATCTAACAATCATATCTTTTAATATTTTATTTAAGGCGGTACCCATGTGGATGTGCCCATTTGCATAAGGAGGACCGTCGTGAAGAACAAATTTCTCTCTGCCTTTTGAGTTTTTTCTAATCTTTTCAAAAATTTTATTTTGTTCCCATTTTTTTAAAATCTCAGGTTCTTTTTTAAACAAATCAGCTTTCATAGAAAAAGCTGTTTTAGGAAGGTGTAAATTTTCTTTAGACATTATTTTTTTATTTTAGCTATATCTTTTTTTATTTGCTCTTTAAGTTCGTTGATATTTTTAAATTTTTTTTCTTGTCTAATAAATTTTATAAAACTAACTTTAAGCATCTTTTTATATAAATTTTTCTTTATTCCAAAGATATTTACTTCAAGTAATAAGGTTTTACCCTTAAATGTCGGTCTATAACCTATATTTGCTATTCCTTTTTTTTTGAAACTTTTAGTTTCAACTTGAACGGAGTAAACTCCTAATTTTGGCAGTGCGTAAGAATTCCATTTTATATTACACGTTGGAAATCCAATTTTCCTTCCTCTTTGCTCTCCTTTAATAATTACACCCTCTACAATCCAAGATCTTCCTAAAAGCTTTTGAACTTCAGTAATATTTCCTTCACAAATTTTTGTTCTTATTAAAGATGATGAAATGATTTTTTTATTTTTTTGGTAGGGAAAAGTAATAATTGTTTTGTATGAATATTTTTCCTCTAAAAGCTTCAATGTATCTGTACTACCAAGTCTTTTTTTTCCAAATCTAAAATTTTGACTAACGAAAATATATTTACTCTTTAGTTTATCTACTAGAATTTTACTTATAAAATTATCTGCACTGATTTTTGAAAAAGATTTATTAAAATTAATAATAATTAAAAAATCTAATTTCAATTTATTTAAATAATATATTTTTTGCTCTTCTGAATTAATCCGGTGGTGCACAATGTTTCTATTAAAAAACATATTAGGAATTGGTTCAAACGTAACAACCCCGAATTTCAAATTTTCTTTTTTGGCTTTCAATTTTGCTTCTTTCAAAACTTTTCGATGTCCCAAATGTAGTCCATCAAAGTTTCCAATGGCTATGACTGAATTTTTATGTTTTTCTTTTATATTTAAATTTTTATAAATATACATTTTACCAAATTAATTGTGGTTGATAATAACTTGCTTTAACTTTATATTTTGATGAGAGCGCCAAGAGTTCATTTTCGTTTTTAAACTCGGCTCTATGAACTCCATTGGAAATAAAAATAGAATCAATATGCATATTATTGGCACCTCTAATGTCTGTATTAAGATTATCTCCAATTGCAATAGTTTTCTCTCCATCCTCAAAACACATTTTGTATATTTCTTTATAAGGTTTTCCAAAATAAACTACTTCTCCGCCAATAGACTTAAATAAGTTTGCAATGCTGCCTGCACAATACTCTTCGACATCCCCTCTGTGAACGGTCAGATCTGGGTTTGTGCAAATTAATTTTTTATCAATATGATTTTTAAGTAAGTCTTTATAGTGCTTAAGATCATCTTCATAATTGTCAAATAATCCTGTGCATAAAATAAAATTGCATTTTTCTAAACTTGTTTTATTTTCTTTAATTTTGTAAAAAACTGAGTTGTCTCTTTCTGGGCCCAAGTGATAAAAAAATTTACCATATTTATGATCTTGTAAAGCACGCATTGCTGCCTCACCTGAGGTTAAAATGTTCTTAAGATATCGATCTTCCATTTTCAGTTTACTTAAAAACTTTTTGACTTCGTTGCTAGGTCTTGGGGCGTTAGATAAAAAGACTACCTTTTTTTTGTTTTTAATTAATTTATCTACTGCTTCGATGGCTTTAGAATTTAGTTTTATTCCGTCGTGCATAACTCCCCATAGATCTATAATAAAAGTATCGTACGAATTGTATATTTCAGCTAAATGATCTAGTTTTTTCAATTTTTACTCTCCAGTCCTAATGCTTATAGAAAAATAAACAAAATATAGCAATATAAGCCATTTTTAAGCACATCTTCCACATTGAGTACACTTGAAATTTTGTGAAAACTCACCATATCAAGCGTACATACAAATCTGAAGGAGTAAAAATATGAAATTTAGACCCTTACATGATCGAGTGCTAATCAAAGTACTTGATAGTGAAGCAAAAACAGCAGGTGGAATAATTATTCCAGATACTGCTAAAGAAAAACCACAAGAAGGTGAAGTTGTAGCCGTAGGACCAGGAGGAAAAACAGAAGAAGGTAAATTATTACCAATGGATGTTAAAGTTGGAGATATTGTTCTTTTTGGAAAATGGTCAGGTACTGAGGTTAAAATTGATAATAAAGAATATAGTATCATGAAAGAATCCGACATTATGGGAATTTCAAAAGGTAAATAAGTAAGAGATCAAAAAGGAGATCAAAATGGCAAAAGTAATTAAGTTTGGAACAGAAGCAAGAGCTAAGATGCTTAACGGTGTGGATATTTTAGCAAATGCTGTCAAAGTAACATTGGGACCTAAAGGTAGAAATGTTGTTATGGACAAATCTTATGGTGCACCTAGAACAACAAAAGATGGTGTATCTGTAGCAAAGGAAATAGAACTTGAGGATAAATTCGAGAACATGGGTGCTCAGATGGTTAAAGAGGTTGCAAGCAAAACAAATGATAATGCTGGTGACGGAACAACTACCGCAACTATTCTTGCTCAAGCAATTGTAAAAGAAGGATTAAAATACGTAACGGCTGGAATGAATCCAATGGATCTTAAGCGCGGAATTGATAAAGCTGTTGAATTTGTAATCGATAATCTTAAAACTAGCTCTAAAAAAGTAAAATCTAATGAAGAAGTTGCTCAAGTAGGGACAATTTCTGCAAATAGCGAAAAATCAATAGGTGATATGATATCAAAAGCAATGCAAAAAGTTGGTAATGAAGGAGTGATCACAGTTGAAGAAGCTAAAGGTTTTGAAACTGAATTAGATGTGGTTGAAGGTATGCAATTTGATAGAGGCTATCTATCTCCGTACTTTGTCACGAATACAGATAAAATGATTACAGAATTAGATAATCCTTTGATTCTTTTAGTAGAAAAAAAATTAGCAAACTTACAGGACATAGTTCCTCTACTTGAGGCTGTTGTTCAAGCAGCTAGACCTTTGATGATAGTTGCTGAAGATGTTGAGGGCGAAGCCCTTGCAACTTTGGTAGTTAACAAACTAAGGGGTGGACTAAAAGTTGTAGCTGTCAAAGCTCCAGGTTTTGGTGACAGAAGAAAATCTATGCTTGAAGATATTGCGATTTTAACTGGAGGGCAGGTTATTTCTGAAGATTTAGGAATCAAGCTTGAGAATGTTAAAATTACTGATCTTGGATCTTGTAAAAAAGTTAAAATAGACAAAGAAAATAGTACAATCGTAAGCGGCAGCGGTAAAAAAGCCGATATTGAAGCAAGATGTAATCAAATCAGAGCAGAAATCAATGAAACAACATCTGATTATGATAAAGAAAAACTTCAAGAAAGATTGGCTAAACTTGCCGGTGGTGTCGCTATAATTAAAGTTGGTGGAGCTACAGAGGTTGAAGTTAAAGAAAGAAAAGATAGAGTCGAAGATGCATTGAACGCAACAAGAGCTGCAGTAGAAGAAGGTGTGGTTATTGGTGGGGGATGTGCTCTGCTTTATGCTTCTCTTAAATTAGATGAAGTTAAAGTTAAAGGTGATGATCAGAAAGCTGGAGTCGAGATAGTTAAAAAAGCTCTACAATCTCCGATTAGACAAATTACAGCTAATGCTGGTGTCGATGGTGCTGTCATTGTTGGAAAACTGATTGAAGGAAATAAAGCTACTCAAGGTTATGATGCTCAAAACGAAGAGTATTGTGACATGTTTGCTAAAGGGATTATCGATCCTACTAAAGTTGTAAGATCAGCCTTGCAAGATGCTGCGTCTATAGCTGGACTGTTGATTACTACTGAAGCAATGATCGCTGACAAACCTGAAGAAAAAGATGCTGCAGGTGGTGGTGGAATGCCTCCTATGGGCGGTATGGGTGGAATGGGTGGAATGGGTGGAATGGGAATGTAGTCCCGTCTATCTAGACTTAAAAATTATAAAAAACCCCCTTAATTGGGGGTTTTTTTTTGTATACATTTTTCTCATAGTCCATAAGTTATTTACAATGAAACTTTTAATCAGAATATTTATTTCGTTATTTTTTTTAACTTCTACAGTTAATGCTGCTGAGTTTGGATTGGCATTTGAGTGGGGTAATTTAAAATTATGAACCTCTGGAAATCCTAACAAGGTTGCTAACCCAATTTTTACACTTACAAATGTTCCTGAAAGTACAAAAACTCTTTCATTTAGAATGAGAGATAAACAGTCGCCTTACAATCATGGTGGTGGCAAAGTTGAATATACTGGTCAAACTACTATTGAACCTGGTGCTTTTAAATATGACAGTCCTTGTCCTCCAAGTGGAAAACACACTTATGCTTGGACTGTGACTGCCAAAAATAAAAAGGAAATAGGAAAAGCAAAAGCACAAAAAAATATCCTGAGTAGTTTTTCTCTGTAATTCATCAATAATTCTCTCTAAAACGAAGTCATCTTTCTAACTGCTTTCTGTTTGCTTTCTATTTGGGGCGATTCTGCAATGAAGTTTGCAATGAAGAAGTTAAATAAGTGAGTGCTAACGTTAAATGAGTGCGAATGTAATACGGTTCCATCTAGAGAACACTCTAGATACATACACTAAACAAAATTAGAACCCTCGGAATGAAAGTTTCGGGTTTTTTTATTTGTTCAAATAAGTGAGATAGTTCTCAAATTAATCTTTTTAATAAACCTGTTATAGTTTTTTTCTTATCATTATCTCTTAATGATTTCTTTGAAACTAAAATACAAGCTGAAGATTTTAAAATGTCTCCATCTTTTAAAACTCTTAGATTATTAGCTTTTAGTGTTGCGCCGCTAGAGGTGATATCGGTAATAATTTCAGATTGATCAGTAAAAGGATAAATTTCAGTCGAGCCAAGACTATTTACAATTTTATACTGAGTTAAACCTTTTGATAATAAGAAATCATTTGTTAAGTTTGGATATTTTGTTGCAACTCTTAACTTGCCTGTATTTCTATCTTTAAACTCAAAAGAAATTTCCTCAAGATCAGCTATAGTCTGAACATCTATCCAGGCATCTGGTACGGCAACAATAAGATCTGCATAACCAAATTTTAAACGTGAATAAACTTGAATATTTTTTTGTATTCCTGGTAAAGATTCTTTTAATAAATCATAGCCTGAAATACCTACGTCTAAAGAATTCTCAGACAATCTTTCCACAATTTCTCTAGCGTGCGAAAACACAACTTCATTTAAATTAAAATTTTTTATTTCACTTAAATAATTTCTTTTAGAATCTCTGATAGTCAGTTTGTTTCTTTTAAAAATTTTTAAAGTTTCATCTTTAAGTCTTCCTTTACTAGGTAGTCCTATTTTAATTAATTTACTCATAATTTTAAAATATTGTCATAATTGATGGCCCCACCTATTGCGGCAACCTTAGTCTTTGTACCTAAAGTTTGCATAAGATTATCGTATCTTCCGCCTGATGCTAAGTTAAGATTTCTAGATTTTTTATAGATTTCAAAAACAAGGCCTGTGTAATACTCAGTGCCTCTGCCAATATTAGTAGAAAAAATAGTATCCTTATTTTTGAGATTTAAATTAAAAACATCAAATTGTTTTAAGTTTAAGTTTAAGGTGTTCTTAAGCTCAAATTTTTTAAGTTCATTTTTTGCATTTTTAAAAGAACAGTTAATTTTTAGAAAATCTCTTATGATTTTAGCAACTCCAACACCATCAATTTTAGATCTTGGTTCTTTTATCTTTTTTTCAAATCTGCTTAAAATTTCGTTAATTCTTCTGCCTGCTATCTTTTCATTTTGCTTACGCTTTTTCATTCTAAAATAAGATTTTTTATCAAGTTCAAATACATTTTTTTGTAGATCAGAATTCGACGCGAGCCTTGAAATTAGTTCGTTAAAATAATCAGGTCTCCAAAAGTGCCTCTTCAATCTTAATCTCCACCTTGATGGGAGTTTCAAAGAATCAACTAACGAGTAGAAAATATTAATATCGTTAATTTTTATTGTTGTTTTGTTTCTGGTTATCTTTTTTAAAGATTGATCAATTAGATTAATGATTTCTATATTTAATTTTAAATTAGATGAACCTATAATTTCACAACCCAGTTGATTTCTTACTAACGATTCTTTGCTGAAAGTTCTTCTATACGCCTGGTCAAAGTACGCATATTTATAAATTCCTCTTTTTACATTCTTGATGTAGTCGAGACATGCAGAAATAGTTAGGTCTGGTCTTAGGCTAAAGTTCTTACCATTATCGTCTTCGAACGAAAGTAATGATTTTTTAAATATTTCTCCTGATCGTTCTATTATAATTTTAGATTCAATAATATTTTCAAATTCTTTAACTTTAAAACCTTTTTTTTTAAAAAGATTCAATAAAGCTTCAGAGTATTTTTTTGATTTCATTTGGTAAATTCTCTATTTCAATTTTACTTTCTTCTCCTGATTTAAGATTTCTCAAAGTTGGTTTTCCATATTTTATTTCATCTTCTCCGTATAAAATTACAGCTGGTGATCCAATTTTATTTGCATACTGCATTTGTTTTTTTAAATTACCTTCTCCGGGATAAACTTCAGAACTTATATTTGCCTCTCTAAGTTTTTTTAATATTCCTATATAGTCTTTAATGTTTTCTTTGTTGAAAACACAAATTACCACTGGTTTATTTGATTTTATATTATATTCTTTTTTTTGCATTAAGGCGTAAACCAGCCTATCTAAACCAATCGAAATTCCAGTCGCAGGACAATCTAAATTTCCAAAATTATTTACAAGGTTGTCATATCTACCACCTCCGCCAATAGATCCAAATTGGATTGTTTTTCCTTTAGAATTTTTTACTTCAAAATTAAGATTAACTTCAAAAATTGGTCCCGTATAATATTCAAGCCCTCTTATAACTGATGGGTCATATTGATAGTTAGTAAAATTATACGCTTCAAATATTTTCATAATTTCTAGAATGTCACTTGTACTAGGTTTTTTTTCTTTAATTTTTCTTTCAAGAACTTTTATTTGTTCTTCGTTAAGATCAGCACCTTTTGTAAAGTCTCCAGATTTATCTTCTCTGCCTTTTGTTAAAATTTTTCTAACTTCTTCCCAGCCAAGTCTATCTAGTTTATCGAGAGCACGTAAAGTGACTGCTGATTGTTCTCCAGGTTGGATCTTTAACTCATCAAAAAGTTCTTTGGTGAATCTTCTCGATGAAATTTTAACGGTATAATCATCTTTGGTTAAACCACATCTTTCTAAAATTTCTGAAATTAGAACACATAATTCAGCATCCGCTTGTAGGTTTTGAGTCCCTACGTAATCTGCATCGAATTGAAGAAATTCTCTAAATCTTCCTGGACCTGGTTTTTCGTTTCTCCAAACTGTTCCTAGTTGATAGCGTTTAAAAGGTTTGGGAATTTCTAAATAATTTTTAGCGATATAACGAGCTAATGGTGCTGTCAAATCATAGCGAAGTGAAAGCCAATTTTTTTCATCTTTAAAAGAAAAAACTCCTTGGTCAGGTCGTTCTTTGTCAGGTAAAAATTTTCCAATACTATCTGTATACTCAAAACTTGGTGTTTCAAGATATTGAAACCCATACTTAATCATAACTTCTTTAATATTAGAAATTATAAAATCACGGGTTAATAGTTCTTTCTCTTGCCTGTCAACAAACCCTAAGGGTAGGTCTTTTGAAGGTTTAAATTTTTTTTCTTTTTCCATTTTTTGGTACAGCTGGGTGGGCTCGAACCACCGACCCCTAGTTCCACAAACTAGTGCTCTAACCAACTGAGCTACAGCTGCATTCTTTTTTGTTTTTATCTTAGTTTTGGTTAAATTTATATATGTAAGTAATTATATGCTAAGCAATGGCTAAGCGTATACTCTGTGGGGGTGTTTTCTTAGTGTAGAAGTTTTTTTTCTTGTAATCATGGTTTGTTTTAGCAAAATATGTCTAATTTTTAATGGTAGAATTAATGGGATTGAAATTAATTAAATTTTCTATCCCAATAATTTACGATTTGGAAATGTTTAGGCTTTCTGCAATTTTACTGCTGAAGGACCTTTGTCTCCATTCTCAACTTCGAAGGTTAGCTCATCGCCTTCGTTCAAGCTACTAGGCCTGAATCTGCTACAGCTGATGAATGAACGAACACGTCTTTTTCTTTATCTTCTCTTTCAATGAAACCATAACCTTTAGTACCATTGAACCACTTAACTTTACCTTTTAGTGTACTCATATTATTTTTCTTATCCTTATTTATTATTAACTTTAATTAGTAAACATTTACTAACTTTGCTTCTTTAATAGATTTGGCTTTGATATGTCAAGAAATGTTTAGTGGCTTATGGTAAATATTGAGTTAATTGTCTTTTATACAACAGTTATAACTGAAATTAAAACAATTAAAAACGT
>CAJQTN010000009.1 GCA_905620505.1 uncultured Pelagibacteraceae bacterium | reverse complement strand
TGCTTTAGGAGATATAGAAAAAAAATATATAAATGAATGCTTGGATACTTCATTTATTGGTCAAGGACCATTTGTTAAAAAATTTGAAGAAAAATTCAGCACTTTCGTAGATTGTGAATATGGAATAACTACAACTAGCGGAACAACTGCACTTCATTTAGCTTGCGCCGCACTTGATTTGAAAAAAGACGACCAAGTGTTAGTCTCTTCTAGCACAAACATGGCATGTGCATTTGCAATAGATTACTGTGGAGCAATACCTGTTCCTATAGATATTGAAAAAGAAACTTGGCAAATGGATGTTAACAAAATTGAAGAAAAAATTAACAAAAAAACCAAAGCTATTATGGTGGTTCATCTTTTTGGACACCCGGTAGATATGGATGTTGTTTTGAATTTATCCAAAAAATACAACCTAAAAATTATAGAAGACTGTGCTGAGGCGCACGGAGTTGAATATAAAGGGAAGAAAGTTGGCTCTATTGGAGATATTGGAGCATTTAGTTTCTTTGCAAACAAAACCATTACTTGTGGTGAGGGTGGAATGGTTGTTACTAACTCAGAGGAGATAGCAAAAAAAGCAAAAAGTCTTAAAAATTTATCTTACGGAAAAGTTAATAAATTTATGCATGAAGATATTGGATTTAACTATAGATTGCCAAATATCAGTGCGGCCCTTGGCTTAGGTCAGTTTGAAAATATTCAATCGGTATTTAAAGAGAAAGAGAGAATATACAAAAGATATAAAGATAATCTTTCAAGTGTAAAAGGTGTTAATATTCCGAAAGTAAGAGATTGGGTTTCTAAATATATAATGTGGGTATTCAATATCTATCTAGATGATAACTTTCCAGTAAACAGAGACGAGTTAACAAAAATCCTCAAAGATAAAAATATTGAAACTAGAGATGCTTTTGTTCCAATTAATAAGCAGCAAATTTTAATTGATAAATATAAAATTTTTAAAGAAAACGACTGTCCAAATGCAAACTATATAATGGACAATGGGCTTTATTTACCATCTGGAAATAATATTACAAATGAGGAAATAGACTTTATTTGTGAAGAAATTAAAAGAATAACAATTTAATTAAAATTTAAATCTATGAACTTTGCAGTAATTGGACTCGGATCATTTGGAATTAAAAGGGCTAGCGCTATAAAAAATTCAAAACTTGCAAAATTAGTTTCTATTTATGATGTAAATGAAGATAATATAAAAAAAGCCTCTTTAGTGCTTGAGGTTCCAATTTCTAATTTTGATGAAATTATTAAAAACCCAGAAATAGATGTGGTATGTGTATGTACGCCAAATAAATTCCACAAAGAGATTATAATAAAAGCCTTAAATGCTGGCAAGCATGTTTTTTGTGAAAAACCATATGTAAGAAATACAACAGAAGCTAAAGAAATATTAGAAGTTACTAAAAAATCTAAAGGAACTTTACAACTCGCTTCTAATCACAGATTTTTTGAAAGCGTAATATACGCAAAAAAACTAGTAGACGAAGGCGTGGTGGGAAAAGTTTTAAGTTTTAATGGAAGAATAGGCCATAATGGAGAGAGACTAAAAGATTCTTGGTTCTGGAAAAAAGAAATTAGTGGTGGAGGAACCCTCTTAGATAATGGATGTCATTTATTAGATTTATCTAGACTTTTTGTTGGAAACTTTACTTCTGGAAAAGGAATTACAACAAATGCTTTTTGGAAAAATATTGAAGTAGAAGACACAGCGAGTGGAATTTTTAAAACTGAAGATGGAAGAACGGCTACAATTTATTGTTCTTGGAGATTATTTTCTGGTTATTTTTTTTTTGAAATAAATGGATCTGATGGATACATAAATGTTGACGGGAGATTTGATACGCACGGGGGCGATAAAATTTATTGGTCAAATAATAAAGAAAAAAAATTACTATCAAAAGATTTTAGTCACATTAAACCTAATTCATATTTATTAGAAATAGACAATTTCATAAATAATATAAAAAATAAAAAGAAATGTTCTCCTTCTGCAGAAGACGGATTAGAGATTATGAAAATGATCGAGTTTATCTACTCTGACGAATGAAAGAAAAATTAGCTATTTTCGTTGACACAGAAATAGAGTCTGGTGGAGCCTATCAAGAACTCCTCTACATGATTGATAGAATAGTCGGGTTAAACAAAGATAATTTAGAAATAGTAATTATCTCAATTTTTCCCAATTCCAAACTTCACTTTAAAAAAAATAATTACAAAATTTATCATCTTTCAATGAATTTTTTTGAAAGACATTTAGCATTTTTGAGAAACCATAATCCTTCAATTCGTAGATTAAAAAAATATTTCTTTTTTGAAAATAAATTAGAAAAATTGTTAAAAAAAATAGAAGTAGACATAGTTTATTTTACAGGACCATCGCAATACTGCTTATACCTTGAGGACACTGATTTTATCATTACAGTCCCTGATGTCTCTCATAGAGAAGATTTAGAATTTCCAGAGTGGACAAAACTTAAATCATCTGAATTTCAAAGGAGAGAAGAAATTTTGTCAAAATCAACTATCAAGGCAATAGCTGTAATTACAAATGCAGAAATTATTAAAAATAAAATTTCTTTTTTTTATTCAGTTGAAAAAGAAAGAATACATGTGATTAATCACCGACCTTCTTTAGCGATTTCAACATTCAATCAAGCTAATAGAGATACGTCAGAACAAGTGAAGAAACTTCATAATCTTCCTGAAAAATATATTTTTTATCCAGCCATGTATCTCCCCCACAAAAATCATAAATACATAATTGATGCTATTAAAATTTTAAGAACTAAACATAAGATAAATTTGTCTGCAGTATTTTGCGGGAGTGATAAAGGATATTTAAATAGAATAAAAAAATATTCAATCTCTCAAGAACAAAATCAATACATTAATTTTTTAGATTATGTTGCAAATGAAGATATGCCATATCTTTATTTAAATTCTTTAGCGTTAACAATGCCAACATTTAGCGGCCCAACAAATATGCCGCCTTGGGAAGCATTTAAAATAGAAGTACCT
>CAJQTN010000008.1 GCA_905620505.1 uncultured Pelagibacteraceae bacterium | reverse complement strand
CGAAAAAAAAATATTTTGCTAATACAGCTCACTATTTTTCTTATAGCTGTTGCCCTGCTTTACAGTACTTATCTTAGTAAAAATGAGAAAACAGAAAATTTTGTTAAGATAGAAGTTGAGACCAGCCCCAAAACCAATTCTTTCAATGACATTGAATATTCAGGTTTCGATCTAACTGGGAATAGATATGTATTAAATGCAGTTCAGGCTGATTTTAAAACTGAAACACCCGAGCTTATTAATATGAAAGAAGTTATTGCAAAATTTTATTTAAAAGATGATACTGTTTTATCTGTGGTGAGCGATGAAGGTCTTTACAATAATGTAACTCTCGATATGGACTTTAGAGGAAATGTTGAAGCGGATTATATGACCCATAGTTTATTTTCTGATTTATTATCATATTCAAATACAAACAGTAAATTAATTGCCACTGGTAATGTGTATGGGGAAAGTATAGAGAAAGGTGAGTTTATTGCAGACAATGTTGAGTACGACTTAGCAGACAAAACTTTAAATTTCTCAATGTTTGGAAGTAAACAAGTAAACGTAAAATTTAAAAATTAATGAAAAAAGGTTTTAGAATAATTAAATTTAATAAAGATAAACCAGTTTTTCAAATTAAAAATATTAATAAATCTTACGATGGTCGACCTATTTTAAAAAAAATTAGCATGAATCTATATCCAGGAGAATGTGTGGGCTTATTAGGTCCCAACGGTTCTGGAAAATCAACTTTGTACAGCACCATCATTGGGGAAATCTATGCTGATGAAGGAAAAATAATTTTAAATAATAAGGAAATTCAAGATCAACCTATTCATCTAAGGGCAAAAGCTGGTATTGGATATTTAAGCCAACAAAGAAGTGTATTTGACATGAGTGTTCACGATAATCTTTTAGGAATTTGTCAATTAACAATCAAAGGTGAAGAAAAACAGAGAAAATTAACCGAAAGATTGCTTGATGAATTTAATTTGCAACACTTAAGAAATATTCATGCAGCAAATCTATCAGGTGGAGAAGTGAGAAGATTAATGCTTGCACGTCTACTAATTAACAAACCAAGCGTTGTATTGCTAGACGAGCCAATGGCAGCTTTGGACCCAATTGTTGTTCAAGACATTCAGAGATATATTTTAAAACTTCAAAACTTTGGTTGTGCAATCTTAGTAACAGATCACCAAGTTAATAATCTTTTTGATATTGTAGATCGAGCTTATGTACTTGGTGAACAGTCTATTATTGCTCAAGGTACACCATCTGAGATTTTAAAATCTTCAAAAGCAATCGAGCTCTATTTTGGATCAAGTTACAGAACGTAATTGTAATGTTAAATAAAAGTTTTTTACTCTCTGTTTCTAAGTCGATCAAACCTTACAACAAAACAATTAGCGTAGATTCAGACAAATCAATTAGTATTCGTTCTTTTTTAATTGGAGCTATAAGTCATAATATTTCAGAAATAAAAAATGTTTTGGAATCAGATGACATCTACGCCTGTATAAATATTTTAAAAAAACTGGGTGTTAAAATTGATAAAGTGAAGAATAAAAATTATCTTGTTTATGGCAAGGGTTTAGGGTCTCTTTATGCTAAAAAAAACACTATTTTAGACTGCTTTAACTCAGGCACAACCGCGAGACTCGTTTGTGGCTTGCTCTCTACAAATCCAGATATTCAAGTTAAAATTAAAGGAGATCATTCTTTAAACAAAAGAAACATGACTAAACTAATTGATTTATTGAGCCAGTTTGGAGCAACTTTTTTACCAAAAAATAAAAGTACATTTCCTTTAACTCTTGTTTCCTCAGAGATTCCAATAGGCATTAAATACAAAAAAGCTGGTGTGTCAGCTCAATTAAAGAGCGCTGCTATACTTGCTGGACTTAATGCTAATGGAGTAACTAATGTGATTGAAGAAAAGCAGAGCAGAAATCATACCGAGAATATGCTGCTACAAAGCCCTAATGTTTTAAAGATTGAAAAGAATAACAAAAGACAAAACTGTATTAAGGTTTATGGAAAAAAATATCTTAAACCACTAAAGATCAATGTGCCTGGTGATCCTTCTTCTGCAGCTTTTTTTACCGCACTAACATTACTTACACCGCATGCTCAGCTAAAAATTAAACACGTGGGTTTAAATTTAAGACGAATTGGTTTTTATAATCTTTTGAAGAAACATGGGGCTAAAATAAAATTCATAAAAATTAAAAAGATTAATCATGAAGTGATAGGTGATATCTTTGTAAAACACAGTCCTAAACTAAAAGCTATAAAAGCAACCGCTAATTATTATGTGTCGGCTACAGATGAATACCCTATTCTTTTTATAGTTGCTGCTCTCACTAACGGAACATCAATCTTTAAAGGTATTGAAGATTTAGCAAATAAAGAAAGTAATCGAATTGAAGAGATGAGAAAAATATTAAATCAAATTGGTGTTAAATGTAAGTCAACAAAAAGTGAAATGAAAATATATGGTTCAAAGAAAAACATAAAAATAAATACTACGATAAAAGTGCCAAACTTAGGAGATCATCGTATTTGCATGAGCTCTGTTATTTTGTCTTTAGTGACAGGTATTAAAGCCGAGATCAAGAACTTTGAAACGGTTAAAACATCCTCTCCATCTTTTTTACAAATTATTAAATCACTTGGAGGAAATTTTGAAATTAAAAAGACAACATAAGTTAGTCGTTGCTGCGGATGGTGGGGCTGCTAGTGGTAAGACTACGGGAGCTAAACTCATTTCAAAAAAATATGGTTTAAAATTTTTATCTAGTGGACTTTTGTATCGTCACGCTAGTTATATACTTCTCAAATACAAACCTAAAAATATTATTCCTTTTTTAAAAAATCATTTTAACAACTTAAGTCTCAAAGAATTAAATAATAAAAATTTACATTTGCCTGAAATTTCAGCCTACACATCTGTTATTGCTAAAAAAAAAAAAATAAGAAGTATTTTAAAAACTTATCAAAAAAAATTTGCCAATAAATATAATAAAGTTTGTATCGAGGGCAGAGATATTGGTACCGTTATTTTACCGCATGCAGATATAAAGTTTTTTTTTAAATGCAATTTAAATATTGCAGCTAAGAGAAGATTTAAAGAACTTAGAAAAAGGAATAAACGTATTACCTTCACTGAGGTCAAAAAAGCTATGCGTATTCGCAATAATTTAGATAAAAAACGTAAAAATTCTCCTTTGATTCAGGCAAAAAATGCGGTAATTGTGCAAACTGATAAATTAAAAAATATCAAGGGTATGCTAAATAAAATGTCCGAAACAATCGAAGAAAAAATTAAAGAAAAATATGGCAGTTGAAACAATGCATCAGGAACTATCTAGCTCTCAAAAAGAGTTTGAAAGCCTACTAAATGAAGATTTTAAAGACCGTAAGCTTAAAGAGGGTGAAATAATTAAAGCAACCATAACTGAAATCACGAAAAATTTCATTGTTTGTGATGTAAAAGCAAAAATGGAAGGTATGATTCCTATTGAGGAGTTTAAAAACGATGATGAGTTATCAAAATTAACGGTCGGATCAAAAATTGAAGTTTATCTAGAGCGTATCGAAAGTTTTAAAGGTGAAATCGTTATTTCTAGAGAAAAAGCCAGACGTATGAACGCTTGGAACCGAATGGAAAAAGTTTTCGAAACTGGTGAGGAAATTACAGCTTATATTACCGGTAGAGTTAAAGGCGGATTTATCGCAACATGCGATGGCCTGCCAACTTTTATGCCTGCTTCACAAATTGATGTAAAACCTCTTAAAAGATTTGACCACTTAATGAACGTACCTCTAAAAGTTATCGCTACACGTATTGATAAGATTAGAGGCAATGTTTGCACAAGTAGAAGAGCAGTTTTAGAAAAGAGTAAAGATAGTGACGCAAAAGAAGCTTTGAAAAATTTAAATGAAGGCGATATCATTGAAGATGCAAAAGTGAAAGCAACTACGGATTGGGGAATTTTCTTAGACATTAACGGCATAGATGCGTTATTACACGTTTCAGATTTATCACACGGTAGAGTAAAGAAACCTTCTGACCTGGTAACAATTGGTCAATCTATGAAAGTAAAGATTACTAAAATAGATAAAGAAACCAACCGTGTCTCTGCATCTGTTAAAGCTTTGACCAAAGATCCATATGACAGCTTAGAAAAGAAATATAAAATTGGTTCTATCTACACAGGCACTGTTACTAAATTAATGGACTACGGAGCGTTCGTGCGACTCGAAGATGGTATTGAAGGACTAATTCATAGTTCGGAGTTATCTTGGACAAATAAAAACGTTCAACCTGCCAAAATTTTAGCAGCATCTCAAGAAGTTAAGGTAAAAATAGTGACTATTGACAGCGGTGCTAAGCGAATTTCTTTATCCTACAGAGAGATTTTACCAAACCCATGGAAAGAAATTGAAAGTAAAGTTGGATCAATGGTTGAGGTAACTATTAACAATATTACAGATAAAGCTATCTTTGCTGATTTAGATAGTGGCTTAACAGGTATGCTACATTACCGAGAACTTTCTTACCAAGAAGAAAATCAAGATCTTAAAAAATATAAAAAAGGACAAAAAATAAAAGTCAAAATTGTAGAGTTAAAAGATGATAAACTTAGATTTTCAGTTCGAGCACTTGAAAAAGATCCTTTCGATTGGTTTAAAGAAAATAAGAAAAAAGAAGGATCGATTATTACAACAAGAGTGCATGAAGTGTTAAAAACAGGCGTGAAAGTATCGATAGATGCTGATAAACACATTATTGTTATGATTAAGAAAAATCAATTAGCGAAAGAGTCAAGTGATGCTAGACCAGAAATTTTTGTTTCGGGTAATGCTTTAGATGCCATGATCACAGAGTTAGATTTAGACAAAAGAGAAGTTACTTTAAGTGTAAAAGCGGCTCAAATTTACGAAGAAAAAGGTTTGGTGGCAAAATTTGGTGTAAACGCTGCTAAATCAGGAGCAACACTTGCAGGAATCTTTCAAAAAGCTTTGGGTAAAACACCGAAGAAAAATAAAAAAGAAGAAGATTAATTCTTGGTTAAGTCAGAGATCGTCAAACAACTTCGTAAAAATTACCCTGCCTTAAATCTTTCTCAAATCGAAACTATCGTTAATATTACGTTTGATACTATTGCCAATAGTCTTGCCAAACATAAGCCTGTTGAACTTAGAAATTTTGGGAGATTTTCAGTCAAAACCATCAAGGCAAAATATAATGCCAGAAATCCTAAGACTGGTGAGATTATTTATGTGCCAGAGAAGAAAAAAGTTTCCTTTAAAATGTCAAAACATTTAAAACAAGAAATAAATAAAAAATGAAAAAAAATATATTCTTAGCTTTAGACTTTAATTCACTAGACAAAGCTTTAGATGTAACCAATCAAACAAAAGAGTATTTAGCTGGTGTTAAAATAGGTTCTGAGCTTTACAGCACTATAGGCTTAGAAGGTATTAAAGAATTTGAGAAATTTAAATTACCTATTTTCTTAGATACAAAAATTTTTGATATCCCCAACCAAGTAGCTAAAACTATTAAAGTTATCTCAAGAATTAAAGCTATTAAATATTTTACTATCCATGCTTTAGGTTCTTTGGAAATGTTACAAGCGGCAAAAAAAGCAGCAAGTGGTACAAACATGGAATTTTTAGGGGTTGGTGTCTTAACCTCATGGAATAAAAAAGATCTAGAACAAATTGGCATTACTAGCGAGGTTACAGAACAAGTAAAATTATTAATTAATCTTACCTGCCGAGCTAAACTCTCGGGTGTGATAGCGTCTGCACAAGATATAGCGCTTGTACGTCAAATATCAAAAGAGATTAAAATATTTTGTCCTGGAATTAGAGGGGATCAAAACACTCAAGATCAAAAAAGAACATTAAGTTATAAAGATTTTAATGCCACTGCAGATGAAAAATGTTACGCAGTCATCGGTAGGCCCATCTACGAAGGTGATGCGTTAGAAAATATTAAAACTATTATTAATTCGGCAAACTGATGCAAACAAAAGTATGTGGTCTATCAACGGCTGAACAAGTTAAAACTTGCATTAAATACAGTGCTAACTTTTGTGGATTTATCTTAAATTATAAAAAAAGCCATCGCTTTATTAATTACTTAATAGCAGAACAGTTAACCAAAATTAATAAAAAAAATACTGCCTACGTGGGTGTGCTTGTTGATCCAACAGTTGAAGAACTAAAGACTTTTTCAAATCTTGATTTTGACTATTTTCAAATTTATGGAGATTTTAATGCAGATCAAATTGCGGAGATCAAATCTAAATATAATAAAAAAATTATTATGGCTCTGCAGATAAAAGAAGAGCAAGATGTTTTAAAATATAAAACTTATAAAGACGTAGCTGATATTATTCTCTTTGATAGTTCGGGTCTACATCGATCTTTAAGCTGGAATTACAAATGGATTAAAGTAGTGCCCACTTCTATTACAAAAATGCTCGCGGGTAATATTAGTATGGATATGCTTAAAAACTTAAAAGAAATAACAAACATAGTTGATCTCTCTGGAGCTTTAGAGACGGATAAAGTAAAAGACGTTATTAAAATCAAAAATTTCTTAAACAAAGTAGAGTTAATTAATGATCAAAATTAAAAAAAATATTCTTTTAATTGACCAACACGATAAGAATGGACTGTGGGCAGGTAAATTTGGAGGAAACTGGGTTCCGGAAACACTAAAAAAACCTATTGAAGATCTCACTCAACTTTTTCAAAAATTAAGGTACGACAAACAATTTTTAAAACAAAGAAATTACTATTTTGATAATTATATTGGTGCGCCCACTCCTTTTATTAAACTGCAGAATTTAACTAGACATTTAGGTGGGGCAGAGATTTGGGCTAAAGTTGTGTCTGAAAATCGTGGAACAGCGCACAAAATATACAACGCAGTAGTTCATTGTCTAATTGCAAAGCATGCAGGTAAAAAATATGTCTGTGGGGACACAGGTGCAGGCATGGCAGGTAAAACTTTAGCTATGGTGGCAAAAAAATTTGGACTTAAGTGTAAAATTTTTATGGGGTCAAAAGATATTAAAAGACAAAAACTAAATGTAGAAGTCATGAAGAAACATGGCGCAGAAGTCATTCCTGTAACAACAGGTAGCCAAACCTTAGTTGATGCAGTGAGTGAATGTATGAGATATTGGGTTGCAAATTGTCTGTCAACTCATTTGGTGGTTGGATCTACGGTTGGACCAAATATTTTTGTTAAAATTTGTGCTTGGAGTACAGCTCAAATCTCGAAAGAATTAAAAATTCAAATGATAAATATATTTAAAAAAATACCAAAAAAAGTAAAACTTATTAATTGTGTAGGTGGGGGAAGTTCTGCAATGGGTTTTTGGAACGAGTTTATGGATTACAATTTAAAACAAGTTGAATTTATTGGTGTCGAAGCAGGTGGACCTAAAAATAGTAAACTTCATGCCGCTCCACTTACTAATAATTCTAAAATTGGAATTTTGCATGGAGCTAAACAATATGTGATGCAAAATAAAGAGGGTCAAATTAGTGAAACAGAATCTATATCAGCGGGCTTAGATTATCCTGGGGTAAGTCCACTTCATTGTTTTTTAAAAGATGCTAAAAGAGCTAGGTATACATCTGCAACCGATGAAGATGCATTAGCAGCTTATCAATTAGTTACTACACTAGAAGATATTTCTCCGTCTTTAGAACCTTCTCACGCTTTTGCAGAAGCTATTAAACTCGCACCTAAACTTAGTCCTTCAGCAATCATTGTTGTAAATAGTTGCGGTGACTCACTAAAAGATAAATTTATTATTAAAAAAAGATTAGGAAGTTATATTCGATGACTTCAAAAATTTTAGAAACTTTTCTCAAATGTCAAAAGGAACAAAGACCAGCTCTTCTAACGTACACTGTTGCTGGAGATAGCACAAAAAAACAATCTTTAGAAATAATTAAATCTATAGGTGAGCATGCAGATATCATTGAATTAGGTTTTCCTCATAATACGCCGATTGCCGATGGTGGACAAATTCAAGAGAGTTCACACCGTGCTTTGAAAAATGGAATTAAACTATCTGATGTTTTTCGTTTGGTTAAAAATTTTAAACAAAGTAAATACGCTAAACCTTTAATCTTAATGGGTTACTTTAATTTAATCTTACAATATGGACTTTTAGCTTTTTTAAAACAATGTAAAAAGGTTGGCGTTGATGGGTTGATTATTGTTGATTTACCTTATCCAGAAAATAAATATTTTGCCAATCAGTGTAAACAACATGGCATAACTTTTGTGCAGTTGTTGTCGCCAACAACATCTAAACAGAGAATAAAAAAAATTATTAAAGATTCTCATGATATGATTTATTATATTAGTATGCTTTCAACGACGGGGGGCAAACTTAAAGTACCATCAAAAAAAATATTAGCTAATTACAGCCAAATTAAAAAGATTAATTCTAGAAAAAAAATAGTGATAGGATTTGGCATAACTACAAAAACTATTGTAACTTTAAAAAAAGCAGATGGCTTAGTCGTGGGTAGCCAGTTATGCAAAGAAATCACGAGATCCTTGCAAATTCGACAAAATCCTGTCACAAACTTGAATAGAATGGTACTTAATTTAAAAAGGAAAATCATTTGAACTGGATTACAAAATTCATAAAACCTAAAATCGAATTTTTGTTTAAAAAGAAAACATCAGAATCGGACCAAATCTTATGGACGACCTGTGAGTGTAAAAATCTAATTTATAAAGAAGACTTACAAAAAAACTTTAACTGCTGCCCTAAGTGCGGTGCACATCATAAGTTAAGCTGTATTGAGCGATTTACAATTTTTTTTGATGATAAAAAATATAAACTTATCGATACACCGCTACCTAAAGATGATCCCATTAATTTTGTCGACACCAAAAAATATATCGACCGACTTAAGACAGCCAGAAAAATTACTAAACAAAATGATGCTGTAGCAATTGCAACAGGGAAAGTTGAAGATATTCAAGTAACAGTAGGTGCGCAAGATTTTAGATTTATAGGTGGTTCCTTTGGAGCGGCAAGTGGAGAAGCTTTTGTATACGGTGTACAACATGCTATAGATAACAAAAACCCTTTCATTTTTTTTTCATGTTCGGGTGGCCAAAGAATGATGGAATCAAGTATCGCTTTAATGCAAATGAGCAGGACAGTTCTTGCTGTTAACGAATTGAAGAAAAACAATATCCCTTTTATTGTCGTGTTAACCAATCCAACAACTGGGGGTGTTACTGCGTCTTGGGCTATGCTAGGTGATATTTTAATTGCCGAACCCAAAGCAACCATTGGTTTTGCCGGACGAAGAGTTATTCAAGATACTGTTAGAGAGACCTTGCCTGAAGAATTTCAAACGGCGGAATATGTGCAAGATCATGGAGGGTTAGATCTTGTGGTTGAAAGAAAATATTTAAGATCTACGATCAATACATTACTAACTGTTTTATTGAAAAAAGGAGAAACACAGGTTAATACTGACACATCAAATGTCATCTCACTCGATACTCCACAAAAATCTTCAAAAGCGTTATAGTAGAAGAATTAATCTAGATCTTGCACGTATTCAAAAAGTTTTAACAGTTCTTGCTTTTCCACAATTAGAATTGAAGCTCCCTATTAATGTTTTAGGAAGCGACGGAAAAATGAGCACGCTAACTTCCCTTAAATATTTTTTTGAAGCTCATAAAAAAAATGTCACTACTTTTACCAGTCCACACCTCTATGATGTAAGACATAGATTTTGGTTAAAAAATAGATACATCACCCTTAAAGAAATTAAAAAATACACCAAGATCATAGAGTCTACTAGGTTACAGTTAACTTTATTTGAGCTGTTAACCTGTGTTTATATTCTTGCAGCTAAAGATCAAAAAAATATTCACTATCATTTAGTTGAAGCAGGTTTATTATTTAAAAAAGATAGCACTAATTTATGGACAGAACCCAAGGCCCAGATTGTAACTAATATTAGTTTTCAGCATCAAGACTGGGTTAAGCCTCAAACTTTGACTGAAATTTGCAGACAAAAATTAGATTCACTCTCACAAAATACCACTATTTATATAGCAAAACAGCAACCTAAAACATTGAAGATAATTAAAAGTTTTTTGAAGAGTAACAAAAGTAAAAAAATTTATGCCTCTCAATTCAGTGTTAAAAAAATTAAAAATTATTATCTCTATAAGGATCAAAACTATAAGATCCCCATTCTATCTAAAAGAATACATTCTAAAGGTTTAATAGACAATTTAGCGCTAGCGATCAAAGTGGCATTAGATTTTGGCGTATCCAGACAAACTATTATTAAAACTATTCCTAAAATTCAATTCGAAGGTAGAGTTCAATATCTCACCAAAGGAAAATTTAGAAAATTACTAAAATCAAATGAAAATTTATTAATTGATGGTTGTCATTCGATTGCTAGTGCTGAAAATTTGTACCACTATCTGAAAACATTAAAAGGACCTATCTATGGAATTTGGGGTATGCAAAAAAATAAATTACCTGAGATATTTATTAAAACATTTAACAAAATATTTGAAAAGATAATTACGATAACTATTCCAAATGAGCCTAATGCTTTAAAGGCAAAAGAACTTCAGTCTATTGCTCAGAAATATATGCCAACAAGTGTGGCTCTTAATGTTCGCGCTGCATTAAAAAAATTATCTTCAGTAGAGAAAAAAACTATTGTAATTTTTGGTAGTTTGTATCTAGTAGGAGAAGTATTGAATAAAAATTAAATATTTTCTTTAATCCAAGAAACTATATTTGATTTTGTGGTAGCGCCTACTTTGGTTGCTTTTAGTTGACCGTCTTTGAATAACAACATAGTAGGAATTCCACGTATACCATATTTAGTAGGAGAATTTGGTTCTTCATCAATGTTATGTTTTCCAATTACAACTTGATCTTTCATTTCAGAGGAAATTTCTTCAAGCACAGGACCTATCTGCTTGCATGGTCCGCACCATTCTGCCCAAAAGTCAACTACTGTTGGCTTTAAAGCTTTCAAAACTTCTGTTTCAAAATTTTCATCAGTGATTTTTTTTGTAGTCATGTATGGATGATAAATAAGTATTTTTTAATTAAAGTCAACTAGACAGCATTGTAAAATTTTTCCTTCTCTTCAACGTATGCGTTAATATCATCTAGGGTAGCTAAAAGCTCAGGTTGGCCTTCTCTTTCAAACTTTTCTCGCAATGTGTCAATTTCAGAGTAAGTTCTGGGAATAGTATTCCATTTTTCTTTGTTAGTACTCAAAAGTCTTTTAGCAATAGTTCTTCTGATTTCATTGTAGTCTGTCTTAGGGAGCAATTCTGGTTTTTCTTCATAAATTAAACGTCTACCAAAATAATGTAACCTTTCATCTTTAAACTTAGCTAAAATCGAAAATTTTTTACCCCATTCTGCTTTGTGAAATTCAGGCATCATTTTATTATCTTCAGAACTTGTAAATTTAGTGTAGATGCTTTCTTCCTCATAGATATCCTCTTGCGATTTTGTTTGTTCTTTTTCATCAGCTTCATCTTGTAAAATTAGGCTTATTTTTTCTGCAAATTGCTTGTGATCTTTTATAAGTTTAGCTCTAGCAGCTAATTTTTCCGTACCTATCATCTTATATTCTTCAAATTCATTTCCGTATGAAGGATTCATGATGATGGGATGTTTATTGTGTCTAACTGTTCTTAAAAATTTTGGGTTTTTACCCATTGCAATTTTTAACTCTGCTGCAGGCATATTTAGATAAATGCTAGGGTCATGCTTTAAATCAAAGCACTTGGGCCATTGATATTTAGGGTGCTGACAAACAAAAGCCTGTATATAAGGTCTACTTTTTCCATAAAAATATTCGTTAGTGCAAAAATAAAGTTCTTTTTTTATAACTTCTAGAGTTACATCTTTGTTGGTTGTTAGCTGACTTGCCTTCCAAACACTTGGGGCTTTTTTTGAAATAATTTTTGCCACACCTAATGTTGCAATTACATCACCTATGGCGCTATGGGCGTCACCATGTTCTATGCCATTGAGAGGTGCCATTTGATCTAGTTTATAAACGGCATTTCCTTTTGCACTTATAGAATTTTTAAGAGTGTTCGGGTAATAAAGGTTAGCAGCTCTTGCTAGGTTAAGTAGATCGCCTCTATTATTTCCATTTGAATTCGTCAAGTAAGGATATTCTAGCGTTTGAAATAAAGTTGTTCTTAAGAATTCTTCATCAAAATCTATGCTATTGAAACCAATAAATGTAGCCTTACCCCAACGCTTTAATGTTTCAACAAGCTGTCTAATCATTTCATAATGAGAGAGGTTTGCTCCTTTTAGCATTTTTGGTGAAGATTTATTTACTATGAGAGCCATGGCTTCTGGAATAATACTTGAACTAAGTCTGCATCTTGCTTCGTAACGATCTAGCTCTTCTAAATTATCATTAGTTAAAATAGCTCCAACCTGAATTATCTGACCCCAAGATTTATTAGATGAGCTTGTTTCAAAATCGTAAAATACAAAATTTGACATTAGGGTGCTATAAGTAATGGATTAATTAATTTTTTCAATCTTTTCTTCAATTGAATCTTCTACTTGTCCATAACTACCTGTTGAACTTTTTGGTAGAGTTGAGACTTTATCATTATTATCACTACTATTTGGATCTTTAATATTTTCTAAAGTACGCATAATAGATCTTCCATCACGGCCAAATAGATCGGTTGCTTTCATTGCTTCATCTAGTTTTTTTCTAAGAACAGTTATACCCAAAAAATGTTTTTCAAACCTCGTTGTTATGTTCCTAAGATCTCCATATATTTGCGTTGCATTTTTTTGTACTTTTAGTGTTTGAAAACCTAAATGATAAGATTGAAGTAAAGCAGATAGTGTATTCGGTCCCGCCACTGTTACTTTGTATTTAGTCATAAGTTCTTGTAGTAATAAATCTTTTGTTTTTGGGTCTCGGTAGCTAGATAATTCAGCAAATAAACCTTCTGTTGGAGCGTAGACAATTGCAAAATCTGTTGTCTTTGGTGGTGCAATATATTTTTCACTTACAGCTTTAGCTTTGTTTCTGTAGGCCGTAGCTAAATCTTTTCTTGCTACCGCTAAAGCTTCTTTGTCATTATTTTGAAAGGCATCATCGATGGCTTTATATTTTTCTATAGGCCAGTGGCTATCAACTGGAACTAAAACATCTTCAAGCTTAACAGCAAACTCCACGGTGTCTTGGGTTTCACCAGGTTTCATTTTAACATTTTCTATAAATTGAGAAGCTGGTAATAAATCTTTTAATAGAGAGGCCAATGAAAATTCAGCTAATACTCCATATTGCTTAACTCCTGATAAAATTCTAGTAAAGTTTTCTGAGCTTTTGCTTAGGCCTTCTACTTGTTTATTAAAAGTTCCAACTTTTTGATCAACTTCTGTTAAAGCTTTAGTCATATCTCTAGTCACATCTTTTGATAAGGAGTTAAAAGAAGTCGACATATTTGACATCTGAGTGTTTATGGATTGATTAAGCGTATCTTTTAAACGAGTAATTTCTTCGGTTAAATTATCTTTTGTTTCATCTGCAGAATTCTTTTTTTTTTTAAAAACAACAAAATAAATTAAAACTATTAAAGAAATTGAGATAATTGTTAGGAGAATCAAATTTATATCCATATAACTATTATAACGGTTTTAAGTTAAACAATGTATAAATTTTTTTATATTTCTCTTTCGTTAGGTCTAATAACTTACCTTACAATTCTTGCCTATGTTTATCTTTTTCAAAGAAATATACTCTACCATCCTTCGGATAATAGCTATCAGGGAGATGAAATTAAATTTTATTACAAAGAAATATTTATTCAAAATAAAGATGGGATCAAATTAAAAGCTTGGCTGCATGAAAAGGATTTAATTAATAAAAAAACTATAATTTTTTTTCATGGAAATGCTGGAAATCTAAAAAATCGGAACTATAAATTAAATGAGCTATCAAAGTTTGATGTTAATTTTTTAATTGTTGCTTATAGAGGATTTAGTGGCAACCAAGGGCAACCCAGTGAGCAAGGCTTGTACGAGGACGCAAGAAGTACTTTAGATTGGTTAAAAATAAAAGGTGTTAAGGAAAAAAATATTATCTTATACGGTGAATCTCTAGGTACAGCTGTAGCTATTGAAACTGCCCAAAATAAAGATTTAGCAGGAATTATTTTGGAGTCTCCTTTTACCTCTATGGTAGAGCTTGCACAAAAATATTACCCAGTTTTACCTGTTAGGTTTTTATTAAAAGACAAGTATGAAACAATAAAAAAATTGCCCAATATTAATTCACCTCTATTAGTGTTACATGGAAAATTAGATAGTATCGTGCCTTTTTCCATGGGTAAAAAAGTATTCGAAGAAGCAAACGAACCTAAGTTTAAATATTTTATTGATAATGATGATCACATGGTGCGATATGACCAAAAACTATTAAATGAAATAAAAAAATTTATTTCGGATATTTAAAAATTAATTTAATTATTTTTTTTCATAAGCCAAAGTGCATCTTCGCCATTTGACAATAGAAAAATTTTTCCTTTTTGATCAATTTTGATATCTCTAATTCTACCAATTTTATTTCTAAAGAGCACTTTTTCATTCCCAACTTCATTTTCATTTTTAAATACTAGTTTTCTTAAAGACTGATCTTTTAAAGAAGTCATCAAAATTTGACCATTCCATTCTTTAAATTCACTACCCTGATATATTTTTACTGCAGAAACTGCAATCGAGGGAACCCAAGTATATAAAGGTTTTGTAAAACGTTTGTCCCACTTTTGAGTATCGCCACACTTTAAACCTGTGTAATTAATTCCACCCCAGCAATAAATTTTCCATCCATAATTTTCAGCAAATTTTACTTCACCGAAAAAGTCTCCTCCTCGTGCACCGTGATTAGAGATATAAATCCTGTTGTTAGCAGGAGACAAAGTCATTCCTTGAGGATTACGAATGCCTATTTGGTAGATTTCTGGTAACCAATTATTTTTGTTCACAAATTTTGGATTATTTTTTGGAATAGATCCATCTAAATTAATTCGAATAATACTTCCGGGATGTTGGCTGGAATCTTGAGCTATACTGCCCTGACCTCTTTCGCCAATACTAGCGTATAAATATTGAGCATCTTGAATTACCATGCGGCAACCAAAATGATAGTCTGATTTAATAGGTGGTTGAGCCTGAAAAATATTATTAAATTTTAAATGTGATTTTGAAAATTTTGCTTTCGCGATAGAAGTACTGGTTTTTCCTTTCCCTCTATCTTCACTGTAACAAATATAAATATCATCTTTAAAATTCAGAATCTCTAGTAATCCTCCCTGGCCGTTATCATTAAATTCAAGATTGTGATGAATGGAAAATTTTTTTTTACTTTTCTTGTTATATAGAATTAACGATCCTGATTTCTCGCTAATTAAAATTTCATTTTCATTAATAAAAGTTAAACTCCAGGGTTGGTTTAAATTAGTTAATTTTTCTAATTTGAAATTATTGGCTAAAACTGACTGATTAATAGCGACAAAAAAACAGATGAATAATATTTTTTTAAACATAATTTGCATTTTTTATTTATTAATATAAATACATCTTAAGATGAGTTTAACAAATATTTTATTATTTTTAATTTTAGTTACTATGGCTGCTTACACTTTTATGCCATGGCAAGGCATAGCTAAAGGTAGTTGGACTACTCTCATATTGTATTGGCTTGGCTTTTTTGCGTTTTTCGCTGCCACTCTTATAATTTTATCAAAGCTTAATTTAATTATTTAAACTTCATTACTAATTATAATCATAAAGTATTTAACTGCTAGTGGATAAGGATTTTTTTAAAACAGCAAGAATACTAGATGGAGGAATGGGTCAAGAACTTTTAAATCGTGGAATAAAACCTCACGGTACAATTTGGGGTGCAACTGCATTACTTTATAAAAAATATCATAAAATTGTAGTTGATACACATTTAGATTTTATTAATGCTGGAGCAGAGGTCATAGTTACCAATAGTTTTGGAAGTAGAAAACGAAGGTTGATCGAAAATAATCTAGAAAAAGAATTCAAAAAACTTAATATAATTTCTGGTGAACTTGCAGTTAAGGCTGTTAAGAAATCTAAAAAAAAAGTTTTAATTGCTGGTAGTTTACCTCCTCAAAATTTTACCTATTTTGCAGATTTAGGTAATGACCTCAAATTTATTAAAGACAGTTTTTTTCAACAAGCTAAATGTCTTAACCCTTTTGTTGATTTTTTTTATTTTGATGTTATGAGCAGCTTAAAAGAGTGTAAGCTTGGAATTGAATCAATAACACCGCTAAGGAAAGAATTTTTAATAGGAATACATATTAGAGAAAATGGGAAACTACCCTCCGGAGAAAAATTTATTACTGTAGTAAAAAAATTAGAAATATATAAACCTCTTGGTATAATTGTTGCGTGTGTGTCTCCAGAAAATTTAAATCATATAAGACAGGATATAAAAAAAATGAAAGTACCTTTTGGTTTTAAAATAAATGCTTTTCAACACATCCCTGCTGGGTGGAAACCAGACTCTAACAACCCAAAAGTACAATTAGGTACTAGAAGAGATTTAGATCCAAAAAAATTTCTAAATGTGTGTAAAAGATTTAAAAGACTTGGAGCAAAGATTATTGGTGGTTGTTGTGAAACTACTCCTGCTCATATTAAACAGCTTAATAAATTAATTTAATTACTTTGTGTTTATAAGCTTCTGTGTAATTCTATCTAATATAATAGCCAGTATTACAATACCCGTTCCTCCAATAACCGCAGATCCAATATCTAATCTTCCTAGAGCAACATAAACTGTAAGTCCAAGGCCACCAGCGCCAATTAATGCCGCAATAACAACCATAGATAAAGATAACATTAATGTTTGGTTTATACCTGCCATTATAGTTTTAAGCGCTAATGGTATTTCAATTTTAATTAATATTAATAACTTTGTTAGGCCTAAGCTTGATCCGGCCTCTTTAAAACTTTTACCTACTTGTCTTATTCCTAAATTGGTAAACCGTATGATTGGTGGGAGTGCAAAAATTATTGTAGCAATAACTCCGGGTGTTAGTCCTATGCCGAAAAGCATAACAACAGGTATTAAATATACAAAGCTAGGAATAGTTTGCATAACATCTAATATCGGCCTCATTATTGTTTCAAATATTTTACTCCTGGAACAAAGAATTCCTAGAGGTATGCCTATAATTATACAAAATATTACAGCAGTAAAAATCATTGCAAGCGTTGTCATGCTTTCACTCCAAAGATCTACAAGGTCAATAAAAACTAAACCTACGACTGTCATAGCTGCAAATTTAAAGCCATTAGTTTTATAGGCAAAATAAATAAATATTAAAATAGCAACGGGAAATGGAATTATGTTAAATAAATATTCTAAGCTGTTTAGAACCGTATCAATAGGAGCAGAAATTTTTTTAAAGAGTGGTCGTTGCATAAACAACCACTCTTTAATATTTTTTTCAATCCATTCGGCTATAGGTAAATAGATCTCGTAATCAGAAGGTGCTAATTTTAAACTCACTTTTCTGATCTAATTACTTATTTTACCCAGCTATCGAAAGTGCTTTGATTAGCTTTTATCCAAGCAGAAGCATGTTTCTTAATTGCTTTTTCAGATTTCTCACCCGCATTCATTTTTAAGTTCTGCGCAGCTACATCCGCTAATGGAATAGATGCTTTTTTTAACATCTTTTCAATTTTAGGATTAGCTTTTAAGAAATCAACATTGGCTGCAGCACGAATATCATCAGCACCAAAACCCATATTAATTTTAGATTTTGTTGCATTAGGTACTTTAACTGATTTAGTTTCACTGTAAGGAACTTCTATCCAAACAACATCTTTACCAAGTTCTAGAGTGCCAACCGTCCAATTAGGAGTCCATGTGTAAAATAAAATAGATTTCCCATTTTTATATTTTGCGATCACATCAGCCATTGAAGCTGAATAATCTGCCTGTACTGGATTAATAAAATCACCTAAGCCAAGTTCAGCAAATTGTTTAGTAATTACTTTTTCACATCCCCAACCTGGAGGGCAAGCAACCATGTCTGCTTTTCCGTCACCATTTGAATCAAATTGCTTAGCATGTTTCTTGATGTCCATTATGCTTTTGATGCTAAGTTTATCAGCAGTTTTTTTGTCTACTAGGTAGCCTTGCAACCCACCTTTTGCCATTACATTACCAACTGCTTTAACTTTGCCTTTAGCTTCTTTGATGTAATTATCATGAGTGCTGAACCAGCCATTAACCCACAAATCAAGGTCTCCTGCGGCTGCGGCTAGGTAAAAAACAGACGGTTTCATAGCTTTTGGCTCGGTTACTGTATAGCCCATTTTCTCTAATGCTTGTTTATAAACTTCAGCTTGAAAATAGCCTGTGTCCCAATCAGCTTTCGCCATTCTTACTTCAGCTGAATTAGCACTACTACTAATAGCGATTGCTGCCATTATTGTTACTAGGTATTTTAAATATCTCACGTTTCCTCCATAAATTTAATGAACAATATTAGTAAATATAACACCTAAGAGCACTAAATGTAACCGGACACAACTAAAAGGTGAGTAATGACAGATATGTACATGGTAAAAAAAATTAAGTCTTATTTGTACATAATAAGTGTTTATTTCTTTTTTCTCCCTAAGAATAATTAATTTGGTTTTGTCCAGTACCCATAAACACAACGTGTTCCATTTCTAGAGCAGTCATGTGTGTCGTGTAGAATACCATCTTTTACTACAGTAATGTGCTTAGAACAAGAAATCAAAAGAGTACCGCTTGGTAGTTCTTCTTTTTTTAAGTGTACTTTGCACCCTTGGCCTACAAACATCGTAGGTGTCCACTGGAAGTTTAGTTGAGCAAGATATTTCTTTAGAACCACTCGATGTGTGCCTGACCTAGGGCTATCATTTTTTTGTTTTAAACTTCTTGCTAGCTTTGTTCTTGATGTATTTCTAAACTCTTCATTGGCTTTGAATAAATCATCATAGACTTTTTGATAAGGAAAACCTGTTACAATAGCAATTGATCTCACAACGCAATCTCCTGCCTGTCCTTTGTAGCCAGCTGCAGCTCTACCACCATCGTTTATTTCAAGTTTTAAATTGCTTTTAGAAAATAATCTTTTAAAAAACATGTATCTTATTTTATTTGATTTAAATTTTTTAATAAAGTTGCAATTTCATTAAATTGTTTTAACAATGGATTAGATTTTCTCCAAACTAAACCTATAGTTCTTTTTGGCTTTTGTTGTTGAAATTTACTAATTGAAACTTTAGCTGACCTTGTTTCAAAAGGTACAGCTATTTCAGGAATTAATGTTACGCCAATACCCGAACTAACCATTTGAACTAATGTTGTTAGTGTGGTCCCTTCCATAATATTTTTTGGTACAGAAGTTACTTTACAAAAAGACAGTGTCTGGCTTCTTAAACAATGTCCTTCTTCAAGTAATAGCAATTTCATGTTTGTTAATTCTTTATTGTTTGGTACGGGTTTGTTTGCATCGTTTATATGACGAATTAATAAAAATTCTTCTTCAAAAAGAGGTATCTCAGTTAATAAAGGTTCATAAGTTGGAAGAGCTAAAATAGCTAAGTCTATTTTTCCAGTAATTAAATAAGAAACTAATTTATCTGTAACGGCTTCTTTAGGTTCAATCACAATATCTTTGTATTGTTTAGAAATAGTTTTAATAATTTTAGGCAGCAAATAAGGAGCAACCGTTGGAATTGCACCAATAGACAATTGATTAATACCATCTCCTTTATTTGCCAGGTGCTTAAGGTCATCAAATGATTGGATAATATTTTCTGCTTTATTAACTAAAGCTTGTCCAGTTTGAGTTAAATAAAATTTCTTACTTCCTCTTTCAATGAGCTGACCAAGTGTGCCTTCGAGCTCTTTAATTTTCATAGATAAGGCTGGCTGTGAAATTGCACATTCATCAGCTGCTTTTTGAAAGTTTTTTTGCTTAGCAACCGCAAGGAAGTATCTAAGTTGCTTCGCTGATATATTTATCATAAGAAAAAGTTATACTGTATATAATTAAATATAATTATATCTTATGTCAATATCGTGTTAACATTTAGTATATAATCAACAAAAGGGTAAAAAAATGAGCGTACAAAGTAAAACAAATGGTTCAGGAAAATGTCCTGTAATGCATGGCACAATGACAAAAGCAGAACAAACAACTACAACAGTTTGGTGGCCGAAGTCTCTTAACTTAGATATTTTACATCAACACGATACAAAAACTAATCCTCTACCAGGTTTTAATTATAAAAAAGAAGTTAAAAAATTAAACTTCAAAGCTTTAAAAAAAGATTTACTAAAATTAATGAAAGACAGTCAAGAATGGTGGCCTGCTGATTTAGGAACTTACTCTGGATTGTTTGTAAGAATGGCGTGGCACTCTGCTGGAACTTATAGAATTTCAGATGGTCGTGGTGGAAGCGGAACAGGTAATCACAGATTTTCTCCTTTAGATTCTTGGCCTGATAACACGAACTTAGATAAATCAAGAAGATTGCTTTGGCCCATTAAGAAAAAATATGGGAATAAAATTAGCTGGGCAGATTTAATGATCTTAGCTGGTAACATGGGATATGAACAAGCTGGACTTAAGATGTATGGCTTTTCATTTGGTCGTGAAGATATATGGCATCCTGAAAAAGATGTTTACTGGGGTTCTGAAAAAGAATGGTTAACAGATAAACGTTACTCTGACAAAAGTGATAGAAGCTCTTTAGAAAATCCTTTAGCTGCTGTTGTGATGGGTTTAATTTATGTTAACCCGCAAGGTGTAGACGGTAATCCTGATCCTTTAAATACAGCGCACGATGTTAGAGAAACTTTTGGTCGTATGGCAATGAACGATGTTGAAACTGCTGCTCTTACTGTTGGTGGGCACTCTATTGGTCGAGCGCATGGTGCAAGTGATGCTCAATCAGGTGTAGAACCAGCTGCTGCTGGAATTGAAGAACAAGGTTTTGGATGGACACAAAAAAATGGATTAAGAGAAAATCAAATAACAAGTGGTATTCATGGAGCTTGGACAACAAATCCTGATAAATGGGATCACAGTTATCTTGATCTTTTATTGAACTATGACTGGGAACTTAAAAAAAGTCCTGCTGGTGCTCATCAATGGGAACCTATTAATCTGCCGGAAAACAAAAAGCCTGTTAACTTAGGAAATCCGAATATCCGTCACAATCCTATTATGACTGATGCAGATATGGCTATGAAAATGGATCCGGAATATAGAAAAATCTCAGAACGTTTTTATAAGGAACCAAAGTATTTAGAAGAACAGTTTACTAAGGCTTGGTTTAAACTTACCCATAGAGATTTAGGCTCTAAAAAAAATTATATTGGTCCTTGGATACCTAAGGAAGAGTTAATTTGGCAAGATCCAGTTCCAACTGCAAAAAAGAAATATAGCACCGAAAAAGTTAAAAAACTTATAGCAGCAAGCAATATTAGCACTGGTGATTTAGTTTCTACGGCTTGGGATAGTGCTAGAACATTTAGAAGAACCGATAATAGAGGAGGAGCAAATGGTGGGAGAATTCGTTTAGCCCCTCAAAAAGATTGGAAAGGTAATGAACCGACTAAACTTAGTAAAGTACTAAAAGTTCTGGAGGGAATAGCCAAAAAAACAGGCGCTACTGTTGCTGACACTATTATTCTAGCAGGTAATGTTGGTTTAGAAAAAGCTATTAAAAAGGCTGGCTCTAAAGTCAAAGTCCCTTTCACTGCGGGTCGTGGTGATGCAACTCAAGATCAAACGGATCAAGATAGCTTCAAGGTATTAGAACCTATTCATGATGCTTTTAGAAACTGGGTGAAACAAGAGTATTCTGTGATGCCTGAAGAACTAATGCTTGATAGGGCTTCTCTTATGAATCTAACAGCAAAAGAAATGACTTGTTTGATTGGTGGCATGAGGGTGCTAGGAACCAACCATGATGGGTCTAAGCACGGTGTCTTTACAGATAAAGTTGGTACTTTAACAAATGATTTTTTTATTCACTTAACGGATATGAAATACAAGTGGGAGCCGACTGGCAAAAACTCATATAATATTGTTGAACGTAAAACGAACAAAGTTAAATTTACGGCGACAAGAGTTGATCTAGTTTTTGGTTCTAACTCTGTACTTAGATCTTATGCGGAAGTATATGCGCAGGATGACAACAAAGAAAAATTTGTTAAAGACTTTATTGAGGTATGGACAAAAATTATGAACGCTGATCGTTCATTGAGCAATTAAACATTATTCTTGGCTTATTAAGGAATGATCTTTGAAAAAATATTTTTCTTAATTATTAAAGAAATTTTAATAAGAAATATTTTTAAAAAAATTTTTTTTCCAACTAGCATGTTCTCTTAAACTTAATGAATAAAATGCAGTGGTAATAAATAAAAAAATAATCATTAACATAGTCAAAAGTACAAATGACTTATCTGAAAAAATAAATATTAAAAATGAATATATAAATGCATTTAAAATAATTTTTTCTTTGAAAACAGTCATAATATTCAATGAGTGAAAAAAAAGTTTTAAAAAAGAAGTTTGTGAAGGCCCGAAATACCTTTTACCTTTATTTGTATTAAGAAATTTTTTTTTTATTTTCAATCTTTCTATGCTAGCCGAATAATTTCCCCATATGGTTTTAGATTTAAGTAGAGCTAAGATTGTTTTCTTTGGCAATAAATTATACCCGCCATGATTTAACCATTTATAAGTAAAAAAAAATGTAACTATCAAATGAATATAGTAAAGGGTTTTGAAAGTTAAACTTTCATTTCTTTTTTCTCTTTTACAAACTATTATATCATTTGGGTTTTTGAGGTTCATGTTAATAATTTTTGACAAATATTTGGGATCATCTTCTCCGTCGGAGTCCATTGTAATGACTGAGTCAAAAATAATATTTTTTTTTATTAAATAATACAAACCTGAGACGATAGCTCTATCGTGGCCTATATTTTTTTTTAAATTTATAATCTTAATTCTTGATATTGATTGATTGGTTTTGTTGCCAATTTTAAAATTCTTATAAGATTTATCATTGACAATTAAAAGATTAATTTTAATTTTTTGTTTAGCTTTTATTTCAATTTTATTTATTAGTTTAGTTAGTGATTCCCAATCATTGTATAATGGTAAAAGTATAAATATTATTTTCATATTTTAATTAAATATTTAAAAGTTTAAGTTTAATATCGCCAGATAGTTTGTCGGGAAAATAAATCAAACCACAAATACGTCTCATTAAATTAGACTCATATTGATCTACACTTTGATCTGAAATAATAATTTTCCATAGATGTTCAATGATTTCTGTTTTAACCTCTAAAGATTCTTGTTTAACAGTACTAGTAAAATTAAATAACTGAACAGAGTCTGACTCTAGTTTTTCCGCGTCTTGTAAAATAGATTCACTATCTTTATCATTGTAAGAAAAAGACATAATAAAGCTTTTAATTATTCCTCTTTCTTTCTCACTGTAAATTTCATCCACTTTAGCAACATGTACTAACAATGCAGTTATTTTTATTAAGTTTTCTTTTTCCATATTAATTCGTTTCTATAGCTCCTATCACTTTAAAGTTTTTATCTGCAACTATAATCTCTCCTGGGATTGCCGTTGTACCAAGGATTTCTGAAATAACAACGTAATGAGTAACAAAAACTATATTTTTTTTACTATTCCAGTTTTTGACAAAAGCCCGTAAATCTTTCATTTGTTCCTCCCGATTTTCAACGAATTTTGAGGAAAAGAAAGAGTTTAAAGCGTTAAAGGTTTGATAGTTTTCAAATGCATTTTGTGCTGTATCTTTACACCTGCACCACTCACTTGAAAGTACTTGATCTATTGGAATATTGCTGTCTTTAAAGAATTTACCAATTATTTTAGCTTGGGCAATACCAGTTGAACTTAGATTTCTTTGAGTTAAACAATCTTTAATATCAAAATCAACTGGATCTCCCCCACCCGGAGCTAAGGTGTGTCTAATAAATATTAATTTTCCACCATTTTTAAGAGAATTAACAATTTCTTGATTCGCTAAGGCATCGTTGGATAGGAAAAAAGGGAAAAAAAAAATTATTAATAATTTCTTCATTTTAAAAGTTTAATATTAAAGTACAAAGTCTTAAATTAATTTTTTTTATAAAAAATATAATTGTTAAAATTTTCAAAAAAAGAATATTTTTTCTCAATATGCTCAAGTGCATTTGGCATATTAGAATAATTTGTTAAAATATTATAAGGTGATTTGTAAAGTATAATATTTGGCGAAGATAATTTGAGTTGGTTTATAAATTTGTTTTCTGTATAGCCATTAATAATATTCGATGCATAAAAGAATTGAGTACATGATGGTTTTCTTAAAAAATAATGAAATGCAGCATCGTCTGTTAACATTTGAATACAATTATCATCTTTACTGATTTTATTATAAAATTTTAGAACTTTCTTAGTGTTTTCATCTAGGTAAAGATCATCTTTGGCTTCTATAAGATATTTAACGTTTGATTTTAAATTTACAATATTTTGTATTTTTTTGGCTACTGTATTATTATCTTTTTTGTTAAATACACCTGAAAAAAATAAAAATGCAAAAGTTATATAAAATAAGAATAAAAATTTAGATAAAGTATCTATACTAATATTTTTCAGTAAACTTTTTATTTTTTTATTTTTATCTATTCTTTGAAATAAAAATAACATTAATATTAGAAAAAAAACTAAAATATAAAGTCCAGAAGAATATTTTAGATGAAGGCTATCAGACCTCAGCAATGCAGATTTAAAGATCAGTATCCCACTAATAAAAAGTAAAGTAGTAAAAATTTTTGTTTTATAATTAACATAAAATTTTTTACTAAAGTTTAAATTTATAATCATTAAGCTGGTTGCATAAATAAATAATAATGCTTTTGTCCACCTTCCACTTTCTTCACTGAAAGGTTTGCGGTATTCCATGCCTAAAATATACTCATAAGCTGAAGAATATGGTATTTTGATTTGATATAAAAATTCTTTAATTTCTGGACCTGACATTATTAAAAAAAACAAAACCCAAGATAAAGTGATTCCAAAAATTATGATTAAAAAAGAATTAATCTCTCTATGAATTAACAAATAAATTAAAGACAAAAATATTAAAGCATTTACATAAGCTCCAATATCATGCCACCAAAGAACTGAAATTAAAGAAAAGGTTCCAATAAAAAAAAATTTAAAATTTAAATTTTTATTATTACATAGTGTCGATCCTAATATAAAAATAAAAAATAAATAAATTGACTGTCTGTATGAAAAATAAACATTGAGATCATAATAATTAGGGAGGCTAATAGCAAAAAAAGTTAAAATAATAAAAAATACTTTTTTCAATAAATTATCTAAATTTAATTCTTTGGATATTTCTTTTAAAATTAATAATAAAAATAATTTTGTTAGATAAATGAATATTAGCTTAATTAGTGTTATGCTGCCTATTGAATAATAACCAAAAAATAAATTAAAAATTGTACCAAAATTATTGGCAATAAGACCATAATCATACCATGTTGAATTATATAATTCTTTATTATTTAAATAATTTAGTGGTGGAACCAAAAAACCACCATCATGATACATGTCCACTTTATTAATAAAATTACTTAAATCGACTGAAAAAAATTCTAGCGTAATTAAAATTATAAATAATAAAAAATAAGAGCTTAAAGGATTGTAAAAATTACTTTCTTTTTTATTTAGAAAATAGTTTTTACTGCTTATGCTTATATTGCATATGTTTTTATGGGTAAAAAAATAACTTACTAAATAAGTTAAACTTGGCAATAAAATAAATAATAAAAATCTTATAGTGTCATTTAAGGGATTATATTTTTTAAAATAGTATTCCCCAACTAATATATTTTCATTATTGTAGGGTAATTTAATATAATCCCATAATAAACTGACTGTTATTAAAATTATAATAGACAGACTTAAAGGTATAAATTTTCTCATAACAAATTAACTATAAAATTTATTTAGTTTTTTTACTTATGCTTTTTTATATTTTTAATAACATACTTACTAAAAAGACCTATTGAAATTACACCCATTGAAATAAGCAAAATAGACTAAATAGTAAATGCCTTTAGATAAACTCTAAAAAAATAACTGAAGTTGAGTTTATCTAAGACAATACTTCAGTAATATCAACGCTCAATGAATTGAGATTTAAATCTATTTTATCAAAAACTTTTTTATTGGGTGTAAAATTTGCTCTTACATACGGTAATATTTACTGTGCTATAATTTTTGTAATATTGACTATTCTAATATTGAAGATATAGTTAAGCCACATTTATAAATAAATGTGCCATTCACATGGATCAAAAGTGACTCATCTACATGAGTTAAAAGTAGGTAAACTTTAACCATGAGGTAAGCCTATGCTTAAGATCAAAGATCATCTAATGAAGACCATCAAAAACCAACACCAAAACGACAAAAAAGAAAAGGCAATTGAAAAAAGGAAAACGGCCGTTGAAGCCTATGGCAATGGTACTACAGGTTACAGGATTAAAAATGGAACCAATAAAGGAAAAATTTTAGGTCATATTTCGACTAAGGGTAATAATAATTTTTAATTGACTGAACATCAAAAGAAGGGATTTTTATTTCCCTTCTTTTAAAATAATTTCAATCCTATAACGCCCAAAAAAATCAATAGAATTGATGCTATTTTATAAAGATTGATCTTATCTTTTAAGTAAAAGTAGCTAATCAATATTGCGAAAATAATGCTAGATTCTCTTAAGGCGCTCACCATTGGTATGGGTGCTTTTGTAAAAGCCCAGACAGTAATTACATAAGCAAAATAAGAAAAAGTGCCTCCGATCCAAAAGACAAATTTTCCTTCTGTTAAAGTTTTTTTTAAAATATTTTTTTGTTTTCTGATATGTAAAATGAAAGGAAAAAATAAGGCACTAAAAATAAACACCCAGCTCATATAGCTAATGGCAGACCCACTTAGTCTTGCCCCTTGACCATCCACAACAGAATAAATACCAATAAAAACTCCTGTGGATAGTGAAGTATAAAGTATTTTATTATTTTTAAGAACAGATTTACTGAAGAGACCAATTAAAATTACTCCTGTTGAAATAAGCAAAATAGATAAAATAGTAAATGCTTTTAGATAAACCCCTAAAAAAATAATTGAAATTATAGTCGCAACTAGTGGGCCGAACCCGCGCGCTATAGGATAAACTGTTGTGAATTTTCCTGTTTGGTAAGCTGTTAAAAGAAAATTTTGATATCCTTGATGTATTAAAGCACTAAGAATAATATAGGGAAAACTTTCAATGCTAGGTGAAGGTAAAAAAATTATAGCAATAATACAAGCCGGCACATGTCCATAAACTATCGCAGGAATAGATACATTCTTATCTTTATACTTACTGGCCATACTATTCCAAATAGCGTGTAAAACTGCAGAGAATAAAACTATAATAAAAACTATTGTGCTCATAAAATTTTAAATATTTATATATGATCTATAGATATAAGTTAAGCCTTGCCTGTTGATTAGTTTATTGTAATTGTAGATATTTTCATTTAGTAAATAATGTTCATGAATAAATTTGATTTAGATAGTAGAACAGCTATTGTTACTGGAGGTGCACAAGGTTTTGGCCTTGCTATGACTAGACGATTTTTAAACTCAGGAGCAAGAGTAATAATTTGGGATCTAGACAAAATAGCGATTGAAGAAACAATAAAAAAAATAAATAACCCAAAATTATCTTCTAAAATTATCGATGTTACTAATTTTGATCAAGTAAATACTGAGGTAGAAAATTTAATTAAAAATACAAAGATAGATATTTTTATAAATAACGCGGGTATTGCGGGTAAAAATACTACAGTTTCAGATTATCCGATTGATGAATGGAAAAAAGTTTTAGAGCTAAATCTCAATGCTGTTTTTTATTGTCTGAAAGCAATCACGCCTCATATGGTTAAAAACAATTATGGACGTATTGTAAATATTGCTTCAATTGCTGGAAAAGAAGGTAATCCCAATGCTTCAGCTTACAGCGCTTCTAAGGCTGGTGTAATTGGTTTGACTAAATCTTTAGGAAAAGAGTTGGCTAACAAAAACATTGCTGTAAATACGGTGACACCAGCTGCGGCAAAAACTAGAATTTTTGATCAAATGACAAAAGAACATATTGATTATATGCTGTCTAAAATTCCAAGAAACAGGTTTATTCTTGTCGACGAATTAGCGTCACTTGTAACATGGTTGGTCAGTGAGGAAAATTCCTACACAACAGGTGCGGTATTTGATTTAAGCGGAGGTAGAGCCACTTACTAAAAATTAAAAGATTTTATATTTTATGAAAGAAGTCTATTTTTATTTAATAACAGGAATAGCGGTTGGATTGCTTATTTATCTGGCCGATAAATATATTTTTTAACAGCCTGCCGGTCTTGGTAGCGCGACAGTGAAAAGACAAAATAAGATAGTGTTCAATATAAACAGTCTTATTTCTTACCAGTTTATGTTGCTTTTAGATGTGCTTTTAATAATTAAACAATTAGTATACACGGCAGATAATAAACTAACTTAAAAATAAAATGACATATAAAGAATTTTTAGAGGCTCTGGAGGAACTTCAATTAGATTTAGATTCCGCTTCGGAAGCTTTAGATTTAGAAATTTCAGATATTGAAGCTTGGGAAGAAGAAGAAGAAATCCCAAAATCTGCAGAAAAATGGATTAAAAAAGAGAAAGTTGAGTTTGCACAACTAAATAATTCTAATGAAGATGAAGGTTTAGACGATGGGGAAGCTGATGATCTAGATGATGATGATGATGATGATGATTTAGATTTTGACACCGAAGTAGACGAGGAAGAAAAATAATTTCATTTTTTTTTTAAATTTGGTAATTGCTTAAGTTTTTCATTAAAAATATAATTTTCAAAAAACAAATTAAAAATTTGATAAATTTTTAACATTAACAATGAGATCAACAAACCAAAGATAATTCTTGCAAAAATGACACCGGAAAAATGTCCACCTACCGCAAGCATCAATAACGTGTCTTCAATAATAGCATGAACAAGATTAATCATTAGGATTGAAAGAAAAACACTTTGTTTATCTATCTTAGCAGAATTGACTTCTTTAATTAAAATTCCACCTCCAAATTGAAGTCCAATTGTCATACCTACAATAATAATATTCATTGCGGATTCACTGATACCAAAAAATTTTAACGGTGGTACCAATATTTTTTTTAAAAATTTTTCTATACCTATAGCTTTAAGAATTTCTAATATTGTGACAAGTACTACTACAATAATAAAAACGTAAAATAAATAAAGTATTTGATCTTTTAACCAGAACCATAGACCTGGCAGTGGTGGTTCCAGTGTAAAAGAAGTTATAAATGGTTCGTCTAAATAGTTAAATTTACTGTAAATTAAATTTAACACACAGCAAACAAAAAAAGCTGAGATGAGTCTGTAAAATGAAGTAAATAAAAAAGAAACGCCAGCTGATCTTGATATAGCCGATTCTATTAAAAGATTGTGGCATAGCAACATTGCTACAGTTAAAATAGTAATTTGAGCAACACTTACATCGATAGATGGGAGGATATTTACAAATAATATTAAAGCTGCATAAATATTAACCACTAAAGCAGTCACCCAAATAATACCTAATTCGGGAGGTAAACCAATTAATCCCATTAAAGGTGCAAAGGCTTTAGCAATTAGATCTACTATACCTGTAACTTCTAATAATTTAATAATAAATACAAATGGAATTAAAATTTTATATAGGGGGATTATTACATCTTTGATTTCTTGAAAAAGTTTTTTTAAAAACATGTTGAATATAGTATTGAATGAAGTTTATTTAATGTTTTTGATGTTACCCTTAAAATTAGCCGATGTAAAAACACCGCCTTGAAAAAGTAAGGCCATTTTATCTTTGTGCTCATTTTTACTTAATGAATGAAAATTAAATCTATCCACACTGTCTATAGGTTTGTAGCCAAGTTGATGGGCACGTGAATTGTTCCACCATGATTTTTTATTTTTAGACACTCCATAAACAATTTCATGATGAATAGCTTTGTGTCTAATTCCAATGTCAACTAACTGGGTGAGGTCACTATAACTAATCCAAGTTGATATATGCCTTCTATCCTCTGGTACCTCCAAACACGATCCAATTCTAATACACATGGATTTAATATTAAATTTATCAGCATAAAATCTAGATAATTCTTCACCAAAAGCTTTACTTAAACCATAATGACTATCTGGCCTTTGATTTGAGTACTGATTTAACTTGGCTGTTCTTCTGTGAAATCCAATAGCATGGTTTGAACTTGCAAAAATTATTCTTTTCACCTTGTTTATTCTTGCTGCCTCAAAGAGATTATAGGTACCTATAATATTATTTTGTAAAATATTGTGTTGAGTATCTTCAATAGGTATAGCACCGAAATGAACAATTGCATAAACTCCTTTAGTCATCTTTATAATTGATTTTAGATTTTTGAGATTACCTAATATAAATTTTTGATTTTTATCTATGTTTTTTTTTTTTAAATCTGTACCTTCAAGATTCTTATAACCAAGATTTGCTAAAGACTTAAAAAGCATACCACCTAAATGACCAGAGGCCCCTGTAACTAAAATTTTTTTTTTCATATTTTATTTAAATTTTGCTCCTTTGACATTTAAGCTGGCCATATAAAAAGAGGTACTAGCTGTAATAAACAATGTTTTTCCATCAACGCCTCCAAAATCAATATTTGATACACGTTCTGGAATTTTGATATACCCGATTTGTTTTCCGGATGAAGTATAACAAGCAACACCATCCCCACAACTAGTCCAAAGATTATTTTCTGAATCAAATCTGAATCCATCCATAACATAATCAGGATCAGTTTTAGCAAACTCTATAGGGCTAGATACTCTTAAATTTTTATTAATATCGTATCTTCTAATATATTTAGTTTCACCTGTGTTTGAAATAAATAATTGAGATTCATCAAGTGAAAAAGCGATACCATTAGGTCGTTCCATGTCTGTCACTAGGGCTTCTAATGATTTTACTTTTGGATCATATTTAAAAACATAACATCCATTGTACATCATCTTGCCTGGAAACCCTTCTACACGGTTAGGGTTGATAATTCCAAAAGGAGGATCTGTGAAAAAAATTGCTCCGCTGGAGTGAACGCATACATCGTTTGGTGAATTTAATCTTTTATCCTTATATTCATCAGCGATTAAAGTAATCACATTATTTTGATCAGTTGTGGTAACTCTTCTGGCTCCATGTTCGCACGTTACAAGATTGCCCTGATTGTCTGTTGTATTGCCATTTGAAAAATTTGAAGGTGATCTAAAAATTTCAACTTTTTTAAAGTCAAAACTTAACATTCTGTTATTTGGAATATCACTCCAAATCACTTTATTTAATCTTTTTAAATAACAAGGTCCTTCTGTCCATACACTTCCTGTGTGAATTTTTTTTAAATTAAGATTTTTCGTATATTCTTCAAATTTTTTGTTTTCCATTTTAATTAAATACTATCTATTCCTTTATTCTACAAAGAAATTATGCTTCCTTTTGGTGTACAATCAACGCAGATCCATTTAAATTATTGGAATGAAGATGATTATGAACATTTTGAAAAATTTATTTTACAGAATGTAAACAAGATAATTAATTTTGAGAAGTGTATTGAAAAAATTAATAATAATCTACTAAGCAAATTTATAAATTTTATAACAAAAATAGCCATTAAAAGTATAAGGCTTTTTAGATAATTAAATTATTATAAATTTTTTTGTTTTTCACTCTCAGTTCTAAGTTGTCCGCACGCCCCTAAAATATCTTGACCACGAGATCTTCGAATAGTCGCTACATACCCAGCGTCCTGAATAATTTTGCCAAATTTTTCCATTTCTTCTCTTTCTGTTGGCAGATATTGAACTCCAGGCCAAGGGTTAAACTCTATGAGATTAATTTTACAAGGAAATTGAGCCATAAGTTTTATGAGTAGTTTTGCACACTTCATGCTGTCATTTATGCCTCTAAGCATAACATACTCTAAAGTTATTTTTTCTTTAACAATAGAACTATAGTATTTGCACTGCTCTATTAGATCTTTAATTTTAAATTTTTTATTAATAGGCATAATCATTTCTCTTATATCATCAGTTGGTGCATGAAGTGACAAGGCAAGATACGTGCCTATCTCTTTGGCTGCTTCAGGAATTTTATTCGCAATACCTGCTGTTGAGACAGTTATTTTTTTTGGTCCATAATTTAATCCTTCTTTGTCTTTTAAAATCCCAACTGCAATTTTTACATTATCATAATTATAAAAAGGCTCACCCATCCCCATTAAAACAATATTAGTTATTTTTTTTTGCTCACCCCAATCATTAAGTTGTTCTTTTGCAATCATGACTTGGTTAACAATTTCAGCAAAGCTTAGATTTTTAACTAAACGCTGAGTGCCTGTGTGGCAAAATCTACAATTTAAGGTACAGCCTACCTGTGAAGATATACAAAGTGTAGCTCTAGTTTTTTCTGGAATATAAACACACTCTACTTCGTTGCCGTCAAAAAGTTTAATTAACCATTTTACCGTTCCATCACTTGATGTTTGAGTTTTTACGATTTTTGGTCTTTGCAAACTAATTGTATCTTTGAGTTTGTTTCTAAGCTCTAAGGGAAATGTGGTTAAATTGTTAATTTCAAAAGAACCTTTTTTATAAACAGATTGCCAAATTTGTTTGCTTCTCATAGAAATTTTTTTTTCTTCAATTTCTAGATCTTTATTTAAAAAAAGCTTCAAACTCTCAAAGTTAAAATCAAAAAAATTTTTTTCATTCATATAATGATTGAATATAGAATAATATGTTGATTGTGTATACTTTGGACATTTGATAGATAAACCAATGTTTACACACATTAAGAATATTCCTAAACTATCTTGGAGTTCTAACTCACCAAGAAACTTCAAGCCTTCTTTAAAAACTTTGTTTTATCTTTGCTTGGGTTTAGTCTTCTTCGGTTTTGGCGAGGGCTTATTAATTGTTGCAGGAATTGGTGCATCACCTTGGAATGTTCTTCATCAAGGTATAGCCGAGAGTCTCGGATTATCTGTTGGAACTATTGCTTTTCTTGTAAGTTTTTTAGTTTTATTACTTTGGTATTTTTTAGATCAAAAAATTGGCATGGGGACAATTATTAATTTTATAATTATCGCTATTATGATCGATATAACAATTTTATATTTTGATAAACCCAACGATTTCATTCTCCAACTACTTATGGTATTTGTTGGAATATCAGTAGTTGGCTTTGGTACAGCAATGTATTTAATAGCTAATTTGGGAGCTGGTCCTAGAGATGGCCTGATGACGGGATTGCAAAAAAAAACCAATTCGCCAATAGCTCTGGTGAGAACCTCTATTGAAATAGTTGTAGTTTTGCTTGGATGGTTCTTGGGAGGAATAGTAGGTATCGGAACTTTGTTTTATGCTCTGGGAATAGGTTCTGCTGTTGCTATATTTTTACAACTGTTCTCAAATTCCAAAAAATAAGCATATTCGTGATTTATTTCAAACATAATGACTGGACTCATTTTAACTGCTTTGTTAAATTTAATCAACTTTGGTTTAAATGAATTGTTAGCGTTTAAAATATTGCTTAATTCTTTATAGTTTCCAAATACTTTTTAAAAAAGGACTAGGTATGTATGAACAAAAATTACGAGATAAAAGAATACTAGATAAGTTAAACACAGATAAGCTTGCTTTCAAATTAAAAGAGGACACTTTTAAAACTTTTGGTGCTGAGATTTCGAATTTTATCCATCATATTTATGAGATGAGAGCTAGGTCAGAATCACTAAATTGGTGTTTTGCAAATATAAAAAGAGTTAAAATTTTTCTTCAAATATTTCATGCCAATGAATCTGGTAACGAAATTTATAAAGAAGAAATAGCCAAAAAAATTTCTGAATATTCCTACAAAACTATTGCTAAAATTGTTGATGATGGCATTGAAAAAGGCTACTTTATACTCTTAGCTCCTGACGGAACTACCGGTAAGGATGGTAAAATTAAAAATATTAGACCTTCAGAGAATTTAATTATTGATTTTTTAAATTTGAGTATAGAAATTATGTCTAGACTCGAAAAAAATAAATTTAAATAAATTCAAGGTATTATTTCCGTAGAAAGTTGCCGTATATAAATTTATTAGTTAGTTAGTTTGCATAAAGTTATGAATTACAATAAATCACTCAATCTCTTAAAAGATTTACCGCAAAAACTTAATAAGTTTTATATAAAAAATTCAAAAAATATTCTTAAAATTAACAATAAATCTAAAAATAACAAAATTTATGACCCTGTAACAAATTTAGACAAAGCTTTTGAAGAACTTATAAGACATATTATTATTAAAAAATTTCCTAAAGACGCTATTCTAGGTGAGGAATTTTCAGAAAAATATTCCGATAATGACTATAAGTGGTACGTTGATCCTATTGATGGAACGAGAGCTTTTATGGTTGGGGCTCCAACTTGGTCAAATTTAGTTGGATTAACTTATAAGAATCAAGCCGTTTTAGGTCTGGCAAATTTTCCTGCTTTAAATAAATTTTATATAAATGATCAAAAAAAATCTTATTTGATAAACAATAAAAAAACTTCTTTAACAACTTCTAAAGAAACTGATCCTAAGAAATGTAAGATTATAGGGCACTTACACGAAATACTTTTTTTAAAAAAATATGATAAAAAAATAAAAAAAATTATTTCTTCAGTTTCTTACTTTGGCGCAGCAACATTTGATGCTTTAAATTTTTGTTTACTTGCTGAAGGTAAAATAGAAGCGGTAATTGAAATAAATCTTAAGCCTTTTGATATAGTACCTCTTATTCCTATAATTGAGAAGGCAGGAGGGATGGTTAGTACCTGGGATAATAAATCTCCAATAGAAGGTGGAAATATACTGGCCACTTCTAACAAAAAATTACATGATAAAATTTTAACAATGCTAAAATCTTCTAATTAAAATTTCTAATTTCTTTGTTTGTCATTTTTAGATAAGTCAGCTCTAATCGATGAAAATATAATTAAAAATAAAAAAGGTACAGCAATTAAATTCATTGTTTTCCAACTTGTTATGCTCAACATATAACCCGCTGATAAACTTGCTGAAGCTTGTATGGAAAAAACAATAATATCATTAAAACCTTGAGCTTTAAATTTTTCTTCTTCTTTGTAAGACAATACGAGTAATCCAGTGCCCGATAAGTATAAAAAATTCCAACCTAAACCTAAAAAAACTAAAGCTAATATATAATTAAAAAAAGACGGTTCTAAAAAACTCAATAAAATTGTCAAAACATAAAAAACTACACCTGCATAAATTATTTTACTGTGACCAAATTTTTTTAATAGATTTCCTGTAATCAAAGATGGCAAAAACATACTGACAATATGTAGTTGGATGACGATACCTGTTTTGTTTAAATTATAGTGTTCCATAATATGCATGTTAATAGGTGTTGCGGTCATCAAGAATGACATGACAGCATAAGCAAAGGCTGCAGAAGCAACAGCTTGTAAAAACCTAGGCTGTAAAATAAGTTCAAAATAACTTCTTCCTTTATATTTCTCAACACTAGCAGGCTCTGTTTTTGGACTATAAAAGCTTAAGAATATAATAGGTACAGACGTTAAAGCGGCTAAAGACAGATAAGACCCAACATATAAGTGTCCATTTATTAAATCCTTGTTAAAGTTAGCGATATTAGGTCCAAGAAGTGCGGAAAAAATTGTAGCCAGCATTATAATTGAAAGCGCTTTTGGTATGTAGGATTTCTCTACACTTTCCGCTGCTGCAAAACGATACTGGTGAGTAAAAGACATGCCGTTACCAATAAAAAAACAAGCAAGACAAAATAAATAAAAATTTTTATCCCATACTGCATAAGCTCCTAATAAAGCTGAAAAAGAACTAAAGATTGCAGCATATAAAAATCCAGCTTTTCTTCCTATCTTGTTCATGATTTTAGCTGCAAAAAAAGAAAAAACGGCAATACCTACGATCATTAAAGAAGTTGGAACGGTTTGTAGAGACTTTACAGGACTTAATGTGCTTCCAATAATTCCGCTTAGAAAAACATTTACAGGTGCTGGTGTAAAACTAAATATTTGACTTGCAGTAATGATCCAAAGATTTTTATTCATTATAAAGCTGATTAGAGTATCTTGCCTGATAACATAATATAAATTAATGCACAAAATTAAATATGGGTAAAAAAACAATAGGTATATTAATTGCTGTTTTAGGAGCACTTGTTTTGTTCTCAAGTCAAGAAAATGCCTGGGTTATATCTGCTGTTCTTTTAGGTTTTGGTAGTGGAGTTTTTTTTTGGAGAGAATAACTTAGCCTACTAAAAGATACACAAAAAAATATCTGCTTATTTTTCCAACGCTTACTAAAATTAAAAATAATAAAAAATTTATTCTTAAAATTCCAGCTATTAAAGTAAGTGGATCACCGATAAGTGGAAACCATGCAAATAACAAAGACCAAACTCCAAATTTACTAAATCTCTTAGAGGCAGTATTGATTTGCTCTTGATTAAATGGAAACCATTTTTTATTTACATATTTTAATAAATAAAAACCTAGTAACCAATTAAAAATTGAACCCAGTATATTTCCTACACTTGAGATAGCTACAAGTAAGAAAGAACTATAATCGCCTGTATTTAGCAAACTAACTAAAGTTAGCTCACTTGAAAGTGGAATAATAGTAGCTGCCAAAAAGGATGTCAGAAAAAGAAAAATATATACTGTCATGTATTTTTATAACTGATGCAAATAAGTTTATCAGAAAATATTAATTTTTTTTTATATCTTCTTTTGATTTCTTCAATGCCAGTTTTTATTTCTTTTAATGAAAGATTTAAAAGACATGAATTAAATCTGTTTTCAATCATTTGAAGATATAAATCTCTGGTAGTCTTTACTTTAAAAGTAAAATAATTAATTTTATATTTTTTAAAATTAAACTTAATCAAGTTCAAAATTTTTTCATCTTTTTTTAAACTTTTCATGAGCTTTGACTTAAAAACTTTAAATAAAGGCCAATGATTTTGCTTTGGGTGCAGAGCTAAAATTATTACCTTTCCTTTAGGTGTAAGATTTCTTTTTGAAAGTTTTAAGATTTTTTTAATTTCCACAAGCTTAAAAAAATGAATAGATTGTTTGAATAAAATAATATCAAATTTTTCTTTTGTTTTGCTTAAGTAATTTAATGCATTAATCTTGATAAACCTTATTTTTTTTTCTATATCTTTATGTTTAACAATATCAATCCCCAAAGGTAAATTGACCATTTGATATTTTTTTGAAAGAACAGAAATAATCTTTCCACGACCACATCCAATATCTAAAATATTCATCTCTTTGGTAAAATTAATTTGTTTTTTTAAAAAATGAGTTAACTTGAAGATGTACTCATTTGAAGATAACCAATTTTTATAGTCCCAGTTTTTTAATTTTTTCATTATTTTAATTTTTATAAAGATTATTCTACTCAAATAACAAAAAATTTTATATATTAGTGATTGAATAATTTAAGCAATTCGTTACTCTACAAATTAAAAATGAGCACGCATAGAACTAATATACCTAATTCATTGAATGAACATTGGATGCCTTTTTCAGCCAATAGAGATTTCAAAAAAAATCCAAGATTAATTACGGGTGCAAAAGGAGTTTATTTAAAAACCCATGAAGGCAATACATTAATTGATGCTAGCTCCGGTTTGTTTTGTAATCCATTAGGACATGGTAGAGAAGAAATTGCCGAGGCGGTTAGTAAACAATTAAGAGAATTAGATTTTGTTCTTCCTTTTAATCAAGGATTCGGTGGCTCATTTGATTTAGCAACTCGTATTGCAAAACATACACCTGATGATTTAAATAAAATTTTTTATACTATTTGTGGTTCAACTGCAGTTGAGTCAGCGATTAAAATTGCTATGGCTTACCATGCATCTATGGGTAATAAAAAGAAATTTAGATTTGTGGGTCGTGATAGAGGGTATCACGGAATGAATATTGGTGGTTTATCCGTAGGTGGTTTTAATAATTATAAAGAAATGTGTGCAAATATTTTAATGCCAGGTGTTCAACACATGCGCCATACTTTTTTACCTGAGCATAAATTTATTGAGGGACAACCGGATACTGGTATGGAAATAGCAGATGACTTAGAAATAATTGCAAATAAATTTGAAGGTGAAATTGCAGCATGTATTGTTGAGCCTATCGCAGGATCAACTGGAACTTTAATTCCTCCAAAAGGATATTTGGACAGGCTAAGAAAAATATGTGACAAATATGATATCCTTTTAATTTTCGATGAAGTGATTACAGGTTGGGGAAGAACAGGATCTACTTTTGCCGCGCAAGAATTTGGTGTAACTCCTGATTTAATGACCATGGCTAAAGCAACAACAAATGGAGTCGTGCCCATGGGCGTTGTTGCTGCACGAGATGGTATTTATGAATCAATTGTTAATGCAGCCCCTGAAGGAGCTATCGAATTGTTTCACGGATATACTTATTCAGGAATTCCAGTTGCGGTAGCAGCAGCGATTGCTGTGCAAGATATATTTGAAAAAGAAGATATTTTTAAAAGAGTAAAAGAAATGTCCCCTTATTTTCAAGATGCTTTACACTCTTTAAAAGATCTTGATTGCGTTGAAAGCATCAGAGGTTACGGCATGATGGGTGGGATTGATATCAGAATGAAAGACAAGCCTGGAAAAGCAGGATTCCAAATTTATAAAGCTGGTTATGCAAATGGAGTTAATTTTAAAGCTACAGCAGATGCATTAGTTTTGGCGCCACCTTTTATTTGTGAAAAGAAACATATCGATGAAATCTTTGATAAATTAAGAAAAAGTATCACTCATTACATGAGGTCGTAATTCTTTTTCTGTAATTTTTACATTAAAATTTATTATTTTCTATGTTGACTCATCAACTGTAATCAACTTGAATATAGCTATATGAAATTAAGGGATCAGGTTATTTTTGATATCAGAGAAGAAAAATTTAAATACCTACACCGTACAGATAGAAACAGACCAAAAAATGTTGACATTATTGATCTTAACAAAAGATTGAATCAAACCAGAAAAACAAATTTTTATACTAATACAAAAATTATTATTTTTTCATTTATATGTTTGGGATTTTTTGCTCTAATCAGCTTGAAGTTTTAGCTTCTATTGAACTTATAAAAATAAAAAACAATTGGCTAAAAATTTTAACTACTTTTTCATTTATTTTTCTTGATACCAAGCCTTCTTGAGTATGATTAGGAATAAAGTAATATCTTTTCGAAACTCGATCTTGTGAAATTAATTTCAATATAGTTAAATACTCAAGCTTTCTCATACAACTTGCTCTCGGTATACCGGTGACATCAGATACAGAGGTCGCACTTATACTTGTACTCGCATAATCTTTAAGTAAACTTGAATTATCATTTAAGTTTTTATGGGATAAAATTTTTTTTTTTTCTTTTGACACAAATACATTTGAAACTTGCAAAAATATGTGAATAAGTTCGATGTCTTTGAATTGTTTGTTCCAAAGTCTAAGGTATTCTAGTTGTGCTCCTAAATAGTGGAACCAATAAAAACTAAAATTTTTTTTTATCTCTTCTGTTATTTCTTCTTTGGAAATAGAAAGATCTATCTTTTTACAAACAAATGCAGCAAGCTTAGACAGTTCTTCAATTTCCTTATGAATAAATAAATTATAACTTTCTTTGTGTTGTTCATTAGGTAACCACGCTATAATTTTATTTTTCTTACTAAGCACATTTTGTCGAATAAGTTCTAAAATTTTTCTTCTAGCTGTTTCTTTTGCAAAAGAGGTGTCATTAGCTACTTTCTGTATGGAATGTTTTTGTGGGTTAATTAATTTATGATTTTCCCAAAAGTTTTTAAAGCCAAGATCAAAATTAAGATCATAATCTTTTTGTCTTAAAATATCTTGGTGTGCTATTTTTGCATAATACAAAACAAGATTGCCATTTTCTACTCCTTGATAGCGTTTGTATAACCCTGATATAAATTCAGATTGAAACTGCACAAACAAATATAGATACTCAGTATAGTTTTCTAAAATCTTATTTTTTATTCTTTTTTGCAATTCCATGGAATTTTAATTTACTTAACAAGAGTTCAATTTGAGTAGATAAAACTTAAATTGACCAGGAGTCAACAATCAAAAAAAACCGATATTCATCTGAGTTTTTTTTATAAGTTGTTACAACCAGATAGAGATTTATTTGGGATTAGAGTTAAAGCTGCAAAGGTTATTTAGTTATAAATAGAAATTGCTATGAATGTGGCAAATATCAATAAAAAAGCTGCAGACGTAAAAAGATTTTTTTTTTGTCTTTTTCTTCTCTCAATTAGTATTTTTTTTATTAAATGGTCAATATTAGGTCTCTCTTTGTTGTGTTTAATTACAAAGGACAGATCTTCTTTGGCATTTATTGATAAATTTTTTTCTTTAAGCTGGGTTGTCATGATGTTTAAATATAACAAAAAAAAATTAATTATAACGCTTATTAAGTTCGTAATGGGTTTAATGTTAAATGTGACCCACCATTATGGGTTTAATCAATATTGCTTGGAAAAAATATAAAATAATTTTGAAAACATATAAAAATATAATTATTAATGTTGATAAACGTTTAGGTCTTCTTACCCTCAACAGGAAAGAACAAAATAATTCTTTGAATATAGAGACTTCCGAAGAAATTTATAAAGGTTTAAAAGAATTGGAAATGAACTCTTCTATTAGAGTTATTTTAATTCAAGGAAATCAAAAATTTTTTTCTCCAGGAGCTGATATCAAAGAACTGAAAGATTTAAATGCAGAATCTGCACGGTCAAAGGGACTATTTAATTTTTTTGATAAAATAAAAGAAATTAATATTCCAATTATTGCAGCGGTTGAAGGGTATGCATTAGGTGGGGGCATGGAACTTGCTTTATTGTGTGACATCATTATTGCATCTAAAGAATCTAAATTTGGTCAGCCTGAAGTTAACTTAGGGTTGTTACCAGGTATAGGCGGAACACAAAGATTGAGACACTATCTCGGTAAGCATAATGCTAACCTGCTTTGTATGACGGGAGAACTTATTTCTGGTCAGCGAGCTTATGAACTTGGTTTTGTAAGTATTGTACTTGAAAAAAATAATTTTTCTTCTGAAGCTATAAAAGTTGCGAGTAAAATAGCACTGAAGCCTAAATCAAGTCTAATTGAAATTAAAAAATTGATCAGTAATAATTTAAATATTAACAATGATTTGAAGCAAGAAAGAAATTCTTTTTATAAATTACTAAATAGTGAGAATGCAAGAATAGGTATCGCTGCTTATTTGAACAAATCAAGACCTGAGTGGAAAGATTAAACTTTTTTACTTAGTTCAAACTTAATAAATAAAATCCCAAAAACTATTATTGCAATCATTCCCAGTATTCTTGTTGGCTCAACTGTTGTGCCAAATATTATTAGTCCTAAAATTGATGACCATACAAGTTGTGAATACTGAAAGTTTGCCACAAAAGAAAGATTAGAAAGCTGGATCGCATAGACAAGTATTAAATGAGAAATAAAACCACATGCTCCAAGTGTAATGAGGCCAAACCAGATCCAATTAGATTCTATTGTGTTCCAGTGACTGAAACTATAAATAGAGAAAATAATACTACCTACCAAGCCACTATAAAAAACAGCAACAAATGGTTCCTTATTGTTTGAAATCAATTTTGTAAAAAATTGATAAAGTGACCAACAGATTGGGATAAGAAAAGGGAAGGCAACTTTAACTGACATCACTTTCATACTGGGCCCGAGTGTATAAACAATAGCTATAAAACTTAAGCCCATTAAAACCCAACCAACCAAGCTCAGATTGTCTTTTAAAAATATAGATGATAGCAAAGCTAAAATTAATGGTGCAGTAAAAAAAAGAACATAGATATCTACTAAAGTAAAAAGTTTTAAAGCGTTGAACATTAAAAAGGTTGCAAAAACTAGAAGTGCTGACCTCACTATCTGAATTTTAAAATTTTTTTTTAGGTCAAGTTTTGGCTTAAAGATAGCAAAATAAAACAACATTGCTATTAAATGAAAAAAATACCTGCCCCATACAAGTTGATTTACCTCAATATACTGCGTCATATATTTAGACAAAGTATCCATAACAACAAATAAGAAATATGCGGATGATGCTAGTAATATAATTATATATGTAGGTAGCTTTTTGGCTGGCATTACATTACTACGCCAACTTGCCATGGATTAAATTCTTCGTCTCCATAGCCATTATTTTCACTTTTAGACTTGTTACCTGAAGCGGTTTTTAAAATCAGCTCGAAAATTTTTTGTCCTACTTGTTCTACAGTTTCTTCACTATCAATGACTGTTCCACAATTGATGTCCATGTCTTCACTCATTTTGTTAAACATAGTAGTGTTTGTTGCTAACTTTAGACTAGGGACTGGTTTGCAACCAAAGCAAGACCCTCTTCCAGTTGTAAAACAAATAACGTTAGCGCCTGAAGCAACTTGGCCAGTTACAGAAACAGGATCATAGCCAGGTGAGTCCATAAAATTAAAACCTTTATTTTTTAAAGGTTCCGCATAACTTAAAACATCTTTAAGAACTGAGTTGCCACCTTTCGCAACAGCACCTAATGATTTTTCAAGTATAGTAGTCAAGCCACCTTTTTTGTTTCCAGGTGCAGGGTTGTTATCCATCGAGCTATTGTTAATAGTTGTATAATGTTTCCACCATTCAATTTTTTTAATTAGTTTATCAGCCACCTGCTTACTGGTAGCTCTATTAATTAATAAATGTTCTGCACCATATATCTCTGGGGTTTCAGACAAAATCGAACTTCCTCCATTTTTCACAAGAAGATCTGCGGCAACACCCAAGGATGGATTAGCGGAAATACCTGAGCAACCATCAGATCCTCCACACTGTAATGCTAATGTTAAATGATAGGCAGCTTGAGGGGTCCTTTTAATATTGTTAGCCTCTTTTAATAAATCTTGAATTTGTCCAAAAACTTTATCTACAATTTTTTTAGTACCTCCTTCATCTTGAATAGTTAAAAAATTAATACGATTATGCTTCTTCATTGAATCTGAAAATAAATTTATTTGTGCACTTTCGCAGCCCAAACCTATTACAAAAACATGTGAAAAGTTAGGGTGGTTTTTAAATCCATCGATTGTTCTTTGAAATATTTGCATTCCTTCGCTAGCAGTATTCATTCCACAGCCTGTTGAGTGAGTAATCGGAACAATGCCGTCTATATTTGGGTAATCTTCAAGGATATTGCTATACTTGATTTTTTCTGCAATCATTTTACTTACTGTAGCCGAACAGTTTACCGTGCTTATGATGCCAATATAATTTCTGGTTGCAACATCTCCGTTATCTCGAAGGATGCCATCAAAAAATAAATTACTTTTTTCTATAGCAATATTTTTTTTTTCAGTGATAGCAAATTCTCTACTAAATTCTTTAAATTCTAAATTATGAGAATGAACATGTTCTCCAGGCTTTATATTTCTTGATGCAAAACCGATGATTTGATCATACTTAATTACTGGATCGCCTTTGTTAATAGATTTTAAACAAATCTTATGTCCAAACGGAATTTGGTCAATGCTAACAATACCTTGTCTTTCTATTTTTGTTTGAGAGTCGATTACAAAAGGAGTAACCGCTACATTGTCATTTTTGTTTAGAATGATTAGATTATTCATGCTTTTATTATACAATTATTCCATTTATAAAGTTAATCATTATTTTAAATACAAAAATTACTTAACTAATTAATACTAATATAAATGAATAAAAAAAACTTAAGAAGTCGGCAATGGTTTGATAATCCAAAAGATCCAGAGCAAACAGCTTTGTATCTAGAGCGTTATTTAAACTACGGTCTAACTAGAAAAGAATTGCAATCAGGTAGTCCGATTATTGGTATAGCCCAATCAGGCAGTGACCTCACTCCTTGTAATCGTCATTTTCAGCAACTCAGTGCAAGAATAAAAGATGGCATTAGAAAAGCAGGAGGAATTCCTATGGAGTTTCCAACACATCCTATTCAAGAAACAGGTAAAAGACCAACAGCGGCTTTAGATAGAAATCTATCTTATCTTTCTCTTGTTGAAATTTTATATGGCTACCCAATTGATGGTGTAGTTTTGACTACTGGATGTGATAAAACTACTCCTGCAGCTTTAATGGCAGCGGCCACCGTAAATATTCCATCAATTGTTTTATCTGGTGGACCAATGTTGGATGGTTATCATGATGGAAAATTAGTTGGATCAGGAACTGTTGTTTGGGATGCTAGAAAACTTTTAGGTAAAGGGGAGATTAACTACGAACAGTTTATGGATATGGTTGCTTCTTCCGCTCCAAGTATTGGACATTGCAATACAATGGGTACTGCTTCGTCCATGAATTCTGTTGCTGAAGCCCTAGGAATGTCTTTAACGGGATGCGCAGTTATTCCTGCTCCTTACAGAGAACGTAGTCAAATGTCTTTTGAAACAGGAAAAAGAATTGTTGAGATGGTATTTGAAAATCTAACTCCATCTAAAGTTATGACAAAAAAAGCATTTGAAAATGCAATCGTAGTAGCGAGTGCTATAGGTGCTTCGAGTAATTGCCCTCCTCATTTATCAGCTATAGCAAAACATATGGGTGTAAAAATTAATTTAAATGACTGGCAAAAACTAGGGCATGATATCCCTTTACTGGTAAACTGTAAGCCTGCTGGAGAACACTTAATGGAAAGATTTTATAGAAGTGGTGGTATTCCTGCTGTTATGCAAGAATTGCTAAAGCAAAAAAAATTACATAAATCTGTTAGAACGGTTAGTGGAAAAACACTGGAACAGAATTTAAAGATTAAAATTAATATAGACTCAGATGTTATAAAGTCTTTTGATGATCCTGTAGTAGATAATGCTGGGTTTATAGTAATGAAAAGTAATTTCTTTAATTCTGCGATTATGAAAACATCTGTAATTAGTGAAGAATTTAGAGAAAGATATTTATCAAACCCCGATCATCCAAATGTTTTTGAGGGAAAAGCAGTAATGTTTGAAGGACCTGAGGATTACCACCGTCGAATAAATAGTAATAAATTAAAAATTGATGAGCATTCAATTTTAATGGTTCGTGGTTGTGGGCCTGTAGGTTATCCAGGCTCTGCTGAAGTAGTTAATATGCAGCCACCTGATCGATTGTTAAAAGAAGGTATTAATGCCCTACCTACTTTGGGCGATGGAAGACAAAGCGGCACTTCAGAAAGTCCTTCCATACTTAACGTTTCGCCAGAATCTGCCATAGGTGGTGATTTAGCTATCGTTAAAACAGGAGATGAAATTAAAATAGACCTAAACAAAAGTAGAGTTGATCTTTTAATTTCTGCAGCTGAATTTAAAAGAAGAAGGAAAAAGAAGAAAACACCAAAACTAATTAACCAGACACCCTGGCAAGAAATTTCAAGGGATACCGTGGGTCAACTGGAAGATGGTGCTTGTATTAACTCTAGGGGAGTTTATCTTGATGTTGCAAAGAAAAAAGGGATTCCAAGAAACTCGCACTAATTATGAAACCAAAAATTTTAGTTACCCGAAAAATTTCCGATATTGCAGAGAAGCATTTAAAAGAAAAATTTGATGTAACTTTAAATTTAAAAGATGAAGCTATCCCTTATGAAAATTTGGCAAAAACTTGCAATCAGTATGATGGTGTAATTGCAGCAAGTTGGGATAAATTTGACTTAAATTTTTTTAATGCGATGAGTGGTAAACTTAAAATTATTGCTAGTATAGCTGTTGGTTACGATAACATTGATATTGATGCCGCAAAAAATAAAAAAATAGTAATTACAAATGCTCCAAACGTTTTAAATGATGCAGTAGCTGAAACTACGCTTTTACTGATGTTAGGTGCAGCACGAAGAGCATATGAAGGACTTACTTTAGTCAAATCAGGCAAATGGAAAAATGCAAAAGTAGACTTTACTAATTTTATGGTTGGCAGGCCTTTAACTGGGAAAACTTTAGGAATTATAGGAATGGGTAGAATAGGTAAAATAGTCGCTGAAAGAGCAAAAGGATTCGGTATGAAAATTATTTATTACAATAGGAAAAAAGTATCAACCGACTTAGAAGCTGGAGCAAAATATTATGAAAGCATGAATGAAATGATGCCTCATTGTGATTTTGTATCCGTACATTGTCCTGCAACTCTGGAAACAAAAAATATATTAAGTAAAGAAGTAATAAATTTACTACCCACTAACGCAATTGTTATCAATACCTCAAGAGGTATGACTGTAGATGATGATGCTTTGATTGAGGCTTTAAAAAACAAAAAAATTTATGCAGCTGGCTTGGATGTTTTTAACAATGAGCCCAATCTTGATAGTAGATATTTGGAATTAGATAATTGTTTTACACTTCCACACATCGGTAGCGCAAATGACGAGACGAGAGAAGCTATGAGTTTAATGGCTGTAAAAAACATCGAAGCAAAATTCGAAAATCAAGAATATCCCTCTAGAGTTATATAAAACCTCTAAGTACCTATGATAATTATATACAATAATTAATCAATCACCAGTTGTGTAGAAGAAAAAGTGTGACTCTTTCATTTTAATATTGTTTAATTCTTTCTTTAAAGAATAACAAACAAGGGAAAATATGATCAAACTATTGAACAAAGTTATTATTGCTTTAGCAGTAGTAGCCGTAATGGGTTCTGCTAACGCAAAAACCCTAAAAGTTGAAACACACTTTACTGCTAGTTCACCAAATGGTGAAGTTGCAGCTCAATTCGCTAAAAACGTAGAATCGTTTTCTGGTGGAAGTTTAAAAATACAAATGTTTTATTCATCTTCAGTTTCAGGAAAATCTGCTGAAGTATTTAATTCTGCGCAAACTGGAATTATTGACTGTGATATGACAGGCGCTGGTTACCAAACTGGTAAAAATGCTGCATTTCAATTTGCTGGAGATGTAATGGGTGGATACGATACTCCTTATCAACAATATGATTTCTTAAAGTTCCCAGGAGCTCAGAAAGCAGTTGATAATCTTTACAACAAATATGGAATGACACTTATCGGTTGGTGGATACCTGGACATGAATCACTTATCTCAAGTGTGCCAATTCCAACTGTAGCGTCTATTAAAGACTTTAAATTCAGATCACCTCCAGGAATGGAAAGTATGATATTTGCAGAATTAGGTGCTAAACCAATCGTAATGGATTTTGGTGAAGTTCCAACTGCTTTACAAACTGGTCTGATTGATGGAGCTGACTATTCTAGCTTAGCAACTAACACTGCTGGTGGACATTATGAAAAGAATAAGTACGCTACATATCCTGGTTTTCACTCTATGCCCGCCGACCACCTAACTTGTAATACTAAAGTTTGGAAAGGTTTAAAAGCTCACGAAAGAGGTGCTATGAAAGCTGGAATAGAAATTGCTGGTAGAACCATCACTAGTTTAGTTGAGAGAAAAAACGCGGAAGCTGTTAAAGAGTTAAATGCTGCTGGTGTTACTCTTCATGACTGGTCAAAAGCTGATAGAAGTAAATTCAGAGCTTCTGCATTTAAAGCTTGGGAAACTTGGAAGACAAAATCTCCTGAGGCTGCTCAACTTATAGAAATGCATAAAGCTTATATGAAAGCTAACGGTATTCTATAATTTATAGTTTACTAAAAAATCTTGAAGGGCCTTTACAGGCCCTTCTTTTTTTAAAATTTAAAAATTTATGCTTGATAAGTCATTACAAGAACAAACAGAAAAAGTTGCAAGCAAAGATGATTTTCCAATTACCTGGCTAGATAGAATTACTTTAATTTTAAGTCATACAGTTAAATACTTAATCCCAGTTATAGTAGCAGTGATGATGTATGAAATTTTTATGAGATACATTATGGAAAAACCTACAATGTGGGTAAACGAACTATCCTTATGGTTGGCTGGTATTATTTATTTAGTTGGTGGAATATATGCAACAAGACTGAGAGCCCACATAAGAATTGTAATGTTATATGATATCGTAAGTAGACCAACACAAAGAATTTTTGACGTGATAAGCACTATTGTTATTGTGTTTTTTGCTTCGGCTGTAGTTTATGGAGGCTGGGAAGACGCACATAGATCATTCACAACTTGGGAAAGATTTGCAACTTTTTGGGATCCACCAATACCTGCTGTTATGAAACCGCTTACACTTATATGTGTATTTCTTATTGCAGTTCAGTCGGTTAACAACTTAATTATTGATTGGAAAAATCCAAAAGAAAAACAATATAACCCATCTAAAGATTTAAAATAAAATGGACATAGGAACACTCTCACTATTAGTCATATTTGGATTGCTTGCACTAATTGCTATAGGTGTGCCTCTGGGCTTTGCGTCTGGTGCTATGGCTGCAGTTATAATATTTGTAAATGTTGGTGAACATGCACTTGGTATATTGTTGGCCAGATATTATTCATTAGTAGTCACGTATTCCTTTTTATCAGTTCCTTTATTTATATTTATGGCCTCCTTGCTTGAACGCTCTAATATTGCGAAAGATTTATATGATGCATTAAATGCTTGGTTAAGAAAAACAAGAGGTGGAGTAGGTGTTGTAACAGCTATTATGGCTACAATTATGGCTGCGATGAGTGGAATTATTGGAGGAGAAATAGTTTTATTAGGATTGATAGCGCTACCTCAGATGTTGAGATTAAAATATGACCAAGACATGTCCATTGGTATTATTTGTGCGTCAGGTTCATTAGGAACAATGATACCACCATCAATTGTCTTAATTATTTATGGTTTAACCACTCAAACCTCCATCACAATGTTGTTCCAAGAAGCAATAGTCCCTGGATTAATGATTTCCGGTTTAATTATTTCTTATATTCTTATTAGAACAAGATTACAGCCACATCTTGCACCGTTAAGTGATGAGCCTTCTTTGACATTTAAAGAAAAGATGTCATATCTGCCAGGCTTATTACCGCCAATAGCTATTGTTACAATTGTTTTAGGCTCAATTTATTCCGGTATTACAGGTATTACTGAAGCAGCAGGAATGGGTGTTGTTGCAACATTGATAATAATTTTTGGAAGAAAAGAATTAACATGGTTTTTATTTAGAGACGCTCTAACAAGAACATTCAAAGCTTCAGGAACAATTTTAACCATTACATTTGGTGCAACTACTTTAGCCGGAGCTTACTCATTAGCTGGAGGTCCAACTTATGTTGCGGAGTTGATTTTAGCTTACGATCTAAAACCTATGTATGTAATATTTATGATGCAGATAATGTTCTTAATCTTAGGAGCTTTTATGGACTGGGTTGGAATTGTTTTATTAGCAATGCCTGTTTTCTTGCCTATTGTTATAACGATGGGATTTGATCCTATTTGGTTTGGGATATTATTTTGTGTAAATATGCAAGTTTCATTCTTAAGCCCTCCATTTGGACCTGCAGCATTTTATTTAAAATCTGTAACTCCACCACATATCTCACTAATTGATATCTTTAGAGGGTTCGCTCCTTTTATATGTTTGCAATTAATTGTAGTTATTATTGTAATGTTCTTTCCTGAAGTAACTCAGAATTTTCACGAATTCAAAAACCCGTAGAAAGTAGGTTATGAAAAAAATTGGCTTTATTGGTATTGGCCTTATGGGTCTGCCTATGGCTAAAAATCTACTAAAAGCAAAATATGAGCTTAAGGTTTTTAACAGAACGATTAAAAAGGCAGAGCCTTTAAAAGAATTTGGTGCTGAAATTTCTCAATCAATTAAAGAGGTAGTTACAAATAATGATATTATTATCACTATGCTGACTGACGACATATCTGTCGATCAAGTTATGAAGGATGAAAGTTTTTTAGATAATATAAAACCTGGCTCTACAGTAATTGATATGAGTTCGGTAAAGCCTGAAACAGCAAAATTTCACGGTGAAAATTTAAAATCCAAAAATATAAATTATTTAGATGCACCTGTTTCAGGGGGAACTATTGGTGCGGAAGAAGCTACATTGGCTATCATGGTTGGTGGAGAACAAAAAGTTTTTGATGATAATATAGATATTTTAAAAGTAATGGGCAACCCAACTCTAGTTGGTCCGTTAACAAGTGGACAAGTTTCAAAACTAGCAAACCAAATTATAGTTAGTTTAACGATTGGAGCTGTAGCTGAAGCAGTAACGTTATGTGAAAAAGCTGGAGCAGATCCAAAAAAAATGATTAAAGCTCTCTCGGGTGGTTGGGCAGATAGCAAGATCTTACAAACTCATGGTCATAGAATGATAGATAAAGATTTTACCCCTAAAGGCAGGACGTCAGTACACTTAAAGGATATGAATAATATATTAGGTTGTGCAAAAAATTCTCATGTGCATCTACCTATCTCGACTTTAGTGAAAGATATGTATAATAACTTAGTAGAAAACGGACATGGCGAGGACGATCACAGCTCGTTATACAAAGAGATTGAAAGGATAAATAAAAAATGAGCGCTAGATTAGAAAATAAGAATATTATTGTAACAGCAGCTGGACAAGGGATTGGGAAAGCCACTGCAATAGCTTTTTATAAAGAAGGAGCTAATGTTACAGCCACAGATTTAAATGAAAAAACTTTAATTGATTTAAGTAAAGAGTTCCCAAAAATAAAAGTTTCTACTCTAGACTCAACTGATAATGTTGCCATCAAAACATTTGTGGATGGTATAGGTAAGGTTGATGTTTTATTCAACGCCGTAGGTTTTGTGCATCATGGAACTGTTTTAGATTGTGAAGAAAAAGATTGGGACTTCTCATTTAATGTGAATATTAAATCTATGTATTTTATGTGCAAAGCAATACTTCCAAAAATGCTTGATCAAAAAAAAGGTAGTATTATTAATATCGCTTCTGTCGCTTCTAGTCTTAAAGGAGTTCCAAATAGATTTGCTTATGGCACTTCGAAAGCAGCAATTATTGGATTAACTAAATCTATAGCAGCTGACTTTGTTAAACAAAACATCAGATGTAACGCAATTGCACCTGGAACTGTATTTACTCCTTCTTGGGAGGATAGAGTTAAACAAAGTGAAGATCCTGTTCAAGCTAAGAAAGACTTTATAGCTAGACAACCAATGGGAAGATTAGGAACAGCAGATGAAATTGCTTCAATGGCTGTTTATCTTGCTGGTGATGAATCTGGATTCACAACAGGGAATACTTTTTCTGTTGATGGTGGAATGACAATTTAATTAACAGAAAGGTAGCAAAATGAAATTATTAAGAGTAGGAGAGTTTGGAAAAGAAAAACCAGCAGCTTTGAGTAAAGACGGTAAAATAAGAGATTTATCACAACATGTGCTTGATCTTAATCCTTCAACATTAAATTTTGAAACTTTAGAAAAATTACAAAAATTAGATTTAGATACCTTGCCTGAAGTATTATCTTCTACACGTATTGGTTCATGTATTGCACGACCAGGAAAATTTCTTGCTATTGGATTAAATTATTCTGACCACGCAGCAGAAACAAATGCGGAAATTCCTAAAGAACCTATTCTTTTTAATAAAGCCTCAAACTGTATAGTTGGACCAGATGACAATATTATTTTACCTAAATTATCTAAAAAATTAGATTGGGAAGTTGAGATAGCTTTTGTTGTTGGAAAAGATACAAAATATATAAGTGAAAAAGATGCTCCTAATCATATTTTAGGTTACTGCATGGTAAATGATATTAGCGAACGGGAGTGGCAGATTGAGAGAGGTGGTTTATGGGATAAGGGAAAATCAGGAGATACATTTGGACCAACAGGGCCTTACCTAGTCACTAAAGATGAGCTTGAAGATGTTCAAAATTTATCAATGTCGTTAGATATTGATGGAAAGAGAATGCAAACTGGAAATACTAATAAAATGATTTTTAATATGAATTTTATACTCTCTTACCTAAGTAACTTTATGTCTCTGCAACCAGGTGATATTGTTACTACTGGTACACCTCCAGGTGTGGGAATGGGAATGAATCCTAAACAATTCTTGAAAGTTGGAAATAAATTAAAAATAAATATTGAGCACCTTGGTGAACAAAATTCTACTATTGTAGCTGAATAAGTTTATTTAGAAATTTTAATTTTATATTTTTTTTTTTCTATATCTTCAATAGTGTAAATTGTTCGACAGTGTTTTTTTAGCTTCTTGTAAACGAAAGTTGCTTCCCAATTCTTCTGTTTGTCACAAACAATAGTATTATAAAAATCTAACCCTACTTGTTTTCTTTTTTCCATTCGTGGGTATTTATTTTTTTTATAGTACAGATATAACATTCTAAATTCCTTGATTTGTTCTGCCATATATATGCAGATACTTTTTTTTGATAATCTCTTTTTTATATTACTGTCCCTTTTTTTTGTATTAACCTTGATCATCAATAAATATACAAACAGGGCACCCAACTTAAATTCTGTTTCTTTTCTAGTAGATTCGGTTATTTTATTTTTTGTAAGAGATAGTATGAGATTATCTAAGTCTACTTCAGTTTTTTTATCTTTTATATTTTTCATCTATATAATTAATTTTTTTAGCTAAATTCAACTGTGATTGTGCGTAAAACTATTTATTTACTTCGTATTTTTTTATAAAATTTTTACTAGGGTTTAATCCAATACCGTTACCTTCTAAAGCTTTTACAAAACCTTTGTTATTTTTTACTTGGTCAAATATATCAAATTTTTCTTCAGTTAAATCTGAAATAAAAACATTTTTATCAGTGGTATCGAACTCAAGCATTGGTTTTGCTGGAAATAACCCCCCTGGCATATCTGGCATTGCAGTTAATAAGTGTAGATTTACAGCAATGCTTAAAGCTGACCCCCATACGTGATTCACTACGGGCATAAAGTTGGCTTGAGCTAAGGCTACTACTTTTAAATACTCCGTGATCCCACCTAATCCACATACTTCTGGTTGGGCTATATCTATACAACGATTTTGAATTAAATATCTCCAACCCCATTTAGTAAATTCAGCTTCACCACCTGCTATATTTGTTTTTAATTTATTTTTTAATTCTTTATAGCCTTCATAATCTTCAGGCGCTATTGGTTCTTCAAACCAATAAACACCAAGGTCGTCTAACCCCCTACCAACATATAAAGCATCTGTTGTGTTGTAAGCATGATTAGCATCAACCATTAATTTGTAATCTTCTCCTATTACTTTTCTCACAGCTGTAACTAATTCAAGATCTTCTTTTGGTCCTAAACCAATTTTCATTTTCATAGCTTTAAAGTTTTTAGATTTTATTTTTTCAGCTTCCGCCTCAAACAAAGGTATTAATTCTTTTAATGGCTTTTTTTGCAACATCATTCCATAACCATAAACTGTAACCTCATTATTACACTTGCCACCGATTAATTGATAAAGAGGTAATTTGGATTTTTTTCCTAAGATATCCCATAGGGCAATATCAAGACCTGAGAGTGCCTGAATTGGCATTCCCTTCTGTCCGCTATCCCTTAGTAAATTATAAACTTTATGCCAAATTTTTTCCTTATTGATGGGATCTTCCCCTAAAACCATTGGAGCAATTACATTTTCAATAATAAATTTATTAGCTAATGCAATATTTCCAGGTCCAAAGCATTCACCCCATCCGGTAATGCCTTCGTCTGTTTCAACACACACTAAATGTACTGTGCGATGTTTGTAATACTGTTGTGAATAACCTAACTCTTTATCTAACTCATAACGCAAAACATGACTTTTTAAAGATGTGACTTTCATAATTTAAAGAATAATATCTCATTAATGTTCGATACAAACAAGAGCTAGAAAAATTTAAAATTACTGCAAATGTGTTTATTCTATTGATTTTAATTTAATGACAAAAATTATTTAAATTAAAAAGCAGATTTCTTTGTAGATTTTTTGAAAGGTTTCTTTTTGAACTCAGAGGGTTTACCACTTTTTTCACCATATGAGCTTCTGCTATCGTCTCGTTTAAATCTTGAGGCTGGTCGACTATCACTTCTACTATCATCTCGTTTAAATCTTGAGGCTGGTCGACTATCACTTCTACTATCGTCTCGTTTAAATCTTGAGGCTGGTCGACTATCACTTCTTCTGTCGCTAAAAGATCCTTTTCTATCGTCTCTTTTTTCACCATATGAGCTTCTGCTATCGTCTCGTTTAAATCTTGAGGCTGGTTTTCTGTCTGAGAATCTATCTGAACCTCGGCTGCCACGTTTATCAAAAGATTTTCCTCCTCTTCTTCCTCCTCCTCTTCGGTCTCCACTATTTTTATCTTGTTTAAAATTCGGATCAATTAATCTTTGTATCGCATTCCACTTACTTCTGTCGTCTCCACCAACAAAGCTTAGGGCTGAACCTTCTGCTCCTGCTCTAGCAGTTCTTCCTATACGGTGAATAAAATCTTCTGGTAACTGTGGCAAATCAAAATTAATAACATGTTTTATTGCAGGTATATCAAGACCTCTACTCGCTACATCAGTTCCAACTAAAATTCTAAAATGTGCATTTCTGAAAGCTTTGATTACTTTATCTCTTTTGTTTTGCCTTAAATTTCCGTGAATAGCATCTGCATCATGATCATCATACTTTAATCTTTTAACCATTTTTTCTGCACCTCTTCTGGTTTTAACAAAAATTAAAATAGCTCCTTGTCGATTATAAATTTCTTTAATAAGTTGATTATATTTATCTCCATCTTTTACGTGAATAACTTCTTGTTTTATTTTATCAATCGGTGTTGAGGTTGAACCTACTGATATTCTAACAGGGTTTCTTAAATATCTCTCAGCAAGACGAACGATATTGTTTGCTAACGTTGCTGAAAATAATAAAGTTTGATGTTTTTCTGGTACTGTTTTTAGAACTTGATTAATCTGTGGTGTAAATCCCATATCAAGCATTCTATCGCTTTCATCTAAAACGAGAAACGTTGTGTTTTGTAATTTTAACGTTCTTCTTTCTAAGTGATCATTAATTCTTCCTGGTGTGCCTACGATTAATCTAGGATTTCTTTGCATCTGTCGTAGTTGTTTTTGCATTGAATCTCCACCGATCAATAAAGCTGTTCTGATATTTCCTTTACCGATTAAACTTGCCATGGTCTGCATAACTTGCGTCGCTAGTTCTCTTGTTGGGGTCATAACTAAAGCTGTATCTTTTTGAGTTTTTAAAAGAAAATTAACTAAAGGAATACCGAATGCGGCTGTTTTTCCAGTTCCAGTTTGTGCTGTACCTAAAATATCCTTACCTTCAAGTGCTACTGGAATAGCTTGCGCTTGAATAGGTGTTGGAGTTTTAAAGTTAATGACAGCAATTGCGTCCATTAACGTTTTCTCTAAATTTAGTGAGTTAAAATTTTCCATAATCTCTGCTTAGAAGACGTTTCTAGGCTATTATTATTAGGCATCTATATACCTTTGTGGAAGGTTTTCAACTTTTTTGATAAGTTAAAGTGTGCCAAGAAAGAAAAAACGAACTTTTGTACAATATCTTAAGCTAAAAAGAAAAAAAAGAAATACAAAGGGTATACTTAAAATAATTAAAGAGGCTAAAAAAAATGTCAAAGAGATATAGCGGAAAATCATTTAAAGACTCAAGCGTGATGAAAAAATCTAAGTTGAATATAAAAGAAAAGAGAAAATTGAAAAAAGAGAAAAAAAAGAAATAAAATGTGCGGTCGATATGTTGTGACTAAACCTGTAACAAAAACTGCAGATTTAGTTAAAACTACAATTAAAGTTGAAGATATAGATAATTACAACGCACACCCTACTCAAAAACTTCCGATTATAAAATCTTATACTAACGGTAAGACACTTGAAAATTGTGACTGGGGTCTTGTGCCTTCTTGGGCTACAGACAAAAAAGATTTTAGACCTTTGATTAATGCACGATTGGAAACACTTATGGAAAAAGTTTCTTTTAAAAACCTTATTCAAACGTCAAGATGTTTGGCTGTTGCGGATGGTTACTACGAATGGAAAAGGGAGAATAAAGAAAAAACTCCATATTATTTTACAAGATCAGATAATAGCTTAATTTTTTTTGCAGCTATACATCAGAACAATCAATTTTGTATAATAACTCGTGAAGCAACTGACAAGATCAAAGAAATTCATCATCGTGAACCGTTAATATTAAACGAAGAACAAATTTCAAATTATTTAAATATTAAAAAAGAAGGTACGGATATACTTAAATCAATTAAACCTCCCGAACTAAAATTTCGTATAGTGGGCAAGAATGTCAACAAACCCATTAACAACGACTCTTCTTTAATTAAATCTACAGCTTAATAGTAGTTAGGTGTCCCATTTTTCTTTTTTTTTTTATTTCTGTTTTTAGATAGTCAAAAAAGAATTCATTTTTAGAAAATGATTTATTTCTATAATCTTTGATATCTTCACCTATAATATTAATCATTTCAGCATTATGAATTTTTTTTAATTTTATTATTTCAAGATTACATACTGCCCTAATATGGTTTTCAAATTGGCTTACGTTATAAGCGTTAATAGTTAAATGACCAGAATTATGTACACGGGGTGCTATTTCGTTAACAAATAAATTATTATTTTCATCTATAAAATATTCAACACACATTGTTCCGATATAATCTAATTTTTCTGCAATTAATTTTGCTTGTTGTTGTGCCTTTATAAAAATATCTTTAGTTATATCTGCAGGTATAACTGATCTATTAAGTATTTGATTAACATGATAGTTTTCAAAAGGATCGAAGATCAAGCATTCGTTATTTGAGAATCGTGTAACAATAATAGATATTTCTTTTTTTAAAATTATTTTTTTTTCAAGAATATATTCTTTATCAAAATCTATCTCTAGCTTATCAACTTCTTCTGTATTGTTTATTATAAATTGTCCTTTACCATCGTAGCCGAGCGTGCATGTTTTAAGTATTCCCGGAAGGAGACCTTCATTTTTCAAAATATCAGATTTTTCTTTAATTAACCCATAGTCGACCGTTTTGATCTCTAATTCATTGAATGCTCTTGCTGTATTTTGAATAAATTTTTTTTCTGTGAATCGATTTTGAACAATTTTATTCACAGTTGGCTTAGGTAAAATTGGCTTCAATTTACCAATATACTCCAAAATTTTAAAAGGGATATTTTCAAATTCAAAAGTAACAATATCTACTTTATTTGCAAATTCTTCAATATTTTTGACTTTATTATAATCTGAAATAATGAGCTCATCACAAAAATTTTTTGCCGGTGCCTCTGTGTCGTCACTCAAAACAATTGTTTTAATATTTAGTTTTTTAGCAGCTGTAGCAAGCATACTACCTAACTGGCCTCCGCCAATAATTCCTAAAATAGGATTTTCTTTAACCATTTTATTTTGGTTTTTTCTTAATAGCAGCAGTTTGTAGTCTACGCCATTTCTCTAAGTTTTTTTTAGTCTTGCTGTCTGATAATGCAATTATAGATGCTGCAAGAAGACCTGCGTTAAAAGCTCCATTTTCTCCAATGGCTACCGTTCCAACGGGTATACCCTTTGGCATTTGCACAATGGAAAGAAGACTATCTAGTCCCTTTAGTTTTTTACTTTCAATAGGAACACCTAAGACTGGCAAAGTAGACATGGACGCAATCATGCCTGGCAAATGAGCAGATCCACCAGCACCAGCAACTATTACTGCAAAATTATTTTTAGCAGCATTTTTTGCAAACGCAAACATTCTATCTGGTGTTCGATGAGCAGAAATAATTTTTGTTTCAAATTTAATTTGAAATTTTTTTAAAATTTCTTCACATTTTTTCATTATTGGATAGTCATTCTGGCTTCC
>CAJQTN010000007.1 GCA_905620505.1 uncultured Pelagibacteraceae bacterium | reverse complement strand
TAGAAAAAGGCAGAACTATCAAAAAAGATTATAAAGAAATAGCCTTAACCGCACTTATTAAACACAATACTAAAATTGTAAATGTTAGCCAATTTTTTTTAAAAGAAGGCCCACTTGCAATTTTACCATTTCAAAAAAAAATATTTTCGACTGTATGGAGTGTTAGTAATGAATTTTATAGTATAAATAAAAAAAATATAAAAAAAATTTTAAGTAAAAAAATTAAAATGTTGCTACATATTAAGAGTATCGAAAAAATTAAAAGTATTCAGTCGTTTCCAATTAATTTAAATTTAAAAACAAAATACTTTAAAAAAAATGTTCTCATTCTTGGAGATGGATTACACACAGTTCATCCGATGGCTGGCCAAGGATTTAATTTAGTTTTAAGAGACATAAATAAATTAAAACAGTTAATGTCCAAAACATTAAAACTCGGTTTATTGATTAAAGATAGTTTTATATTAAAAGATTTTTATAATTCAAGAAAGCCAGAAAATAATCTATTTGGCCTTGGCATAAATTTAACTAATATTTTTTTTAAAGATAACAAATATTTTTCTTCATTTAAAAAAGGGATACTTAATAACATTAATAAATTTAGTTTTATTAAAACAATAAGTCAGTCTATATCTGATAAAGGAATTTCGTTTTAGTTACTGTAAAGTCATTTTGTCTGTAGGATTTTCGTGTAAATAGAAGTCAATTATTTTAGATAGAATATTTGTTTTAGAATCCACGTGGATAGACTCCAAAATCATTTGTTTTTCTTCATTCGAAATAGGAGCTATCATTGCTAAAGTATTAATTTTTTGATCTTCATCTAGTTTTTCAAATTCGGCCCAGTTTAAAAGTAATCCATTTTTTTTAAAAAATATTTTAGTTTTTTTATATATTTCTCTTATTTGATCCAGCACTACTGTTCTCTTTCTTTCTGGAAATTGGTCTTCAGAAAATTTTTTATATGATACAATAAATTCTCTATAAATCTTGTCATTATTAATTTCTGAGTTTATTTCAAAACGGCTTACACCTGTTAAGTTTATAAGCATTCTGCCATCTCTAGTTTTCTTATGTTCTGTAATTTTACCGAGGCAACCAACCGAATAAATATCTTGTGTATTTCCTTTTGACTGTATCATTCCCATATATTTATTTGATTTAATACAATCGTCTATTAGAGTTAAGTATTTAGGCTCAAAAATGTTTAGAGGTAAGTTAGTTTTAGGAAAGAAAATAACTCCACTCAAAGGAAAAACAGGAATAGTATTAGGTAAAATTAATTTCATTATAAATAAAATTATAATAGAAAAAAGAACTAAACTATAGTGACAATCTAGGTAAATTTATAGATGTTGACCTACTTAAAATTAATGTATTATATTATTCACATTTTGCGGGCATAGCTCAGTGGTAGAGCGTCTCGTTGCCAACGAGAAGGTCGAGGGTTCGAGCCCCTTTGCCCGCTCCATTTTAATATATGGAAAAACTACATAAAAAAAAATGTATTGCTTGTGATGGCAATACACCGCCTTTTGACTTGAGTGAAATCCACAAATACTTAAAAAAAGTTGTTGGTTGGAATGTTAAGAGAAGTAGTGAAAAAAATTATTATCTGGAAAAGGAATTTAAATTTCAAAATTTTATTGAAAGTCAAAGTTTTGTACACAAAGTCGGTTCAATATCAGAGCTGGAAGGACATCATCCAGATATACATTTTGGTTGGGGCTACGCTAAAATTGAAATTTCTACTCATGCTATTAAAGGTTTAGCCGAAAGTGATTTTATATTAGCTGCTAAAATTGATCAAATAATTAGTGATTAAAATGCCTGATATTTGTGAAAATCATTTTTGCTTTTGCCTTATTAGCAGCATTTATAACTTCTTGATCTCTGATAGATCCTCCTGGCTGTACAAAAATCCTTACGCCTGCATCGATCAATGACTGCACACCGTCAGCAAAAGGAAAAAAGGCGTCTGAAGCTGCTATCGAATTTTTAATTTTTTTCGCTTGAAATTGTTTCGCTTTTTGTACTGCAATTTTACAGCTATCCAAACGACTTGGCTGTCCCGCACCAATACCAATTGTTGAAAAGTTATTCGTTAGTACAATTGCATTGGACTTGACGTATTTTGAAATATTAAATGCAAATTCTATTTCTTTTAGTTCTTTTAAAGTTGGTTTATTTTTCGTTACGAATTTTAAATCTCTTTTGTTAAAAATAAATTTGTCTTTTTCTTGTAGCAAAAAAGATCCATCGAATATTTTAATTACTGTTTGTTTTTTTTGTTTATATTTTGAAATATCTATAATTCTTAAATTTTTCTTCATATTTAAAAGATCAAGCGCATCTTTTTCGAATCCTTTTGCCAAAATAACTTCTAGAAAGTTTTTATTTATTTCATTTGCAATTGCTTTGTTAACTTTAAAGTTACAAGCTATTACTCCTCCAAAAGCACTAATAGGGTCGCACGCATATGCATTTTTAAAGGAAATTATAGGTAATTTATTGATAGCAACCCCACAAGGATTGGCATGTTTAACAATTACTGTAGCAGCAACTTTTTTTAAAGAAAATAAAATTTCTAAAGAAGCAAAAATGTCATTATAATTATTATAACTAAGATCTTTACCGCCTAGCTGATTTAAACCCAATTCCTTATCTTTATAATTATTTACATATATAGAACTTTTTTGATGTGGATTTTCTCCATATCTTAATTGTTTAAATCTTCGACCAAAAATAGTTTTTCTTTCAGGAAATTTAATATTTAGTTTATGGTTAAACCAATTAGCAATCATCGCATCATAATAAGCAGTCAGTCCAAAAGCTTTACTTGACATATATTCTCTAAAATTCAATGAGGTTTTGCCTTTATTTTTTTCAATTTCATTTATTAAATCAGAGTAATCACTTTTATTTGTAATGATTAAAACATTTTTAAAATTTTTGGCTGCTGCTCTCACCATAGTAGGTCCACCAATGTCAATATTTTCAATAATTTCTTTATTGTTCTTTGAATTAGTTACAATTTTTTGAAATGGATAAAAGTTAACAACGATTAAATCTAAAGAAGGAAATTTTTGTTTGTTCATTTCCTGAATATGTTTTTTATTAGATCTATCATGAAGAATCCCAGCGTGAATTTTTGGATGTAAAGTTTTGACACGCCCATCTAGCATTTCTTTAAATCCAGTATATTTAGACACTTCAGTGCAGGGATAACCTAGTTGTTTAATTGATTTATAAGTTCCACCTGAGCTTATAATTTTAACTTTATATTTATTTAGAGTCTTAAGCACTCCAGATAGATTTTTTTTATCCGACACTGATATTAAGGCCGTTCTTATTTTTTGTTTCATTTTAATTATTTCTCTTCAATTCCCACGTAATATTTTTATCTTCATTATTATTTAATGATCCAGAAATAGTTATACAAAAATTATTAATTATTTGATTTCTGCCCAAAAATATACTTTTTTCTAACGTCAAATCGCCTCCACTAGCAGTGAATATCAATGACTTATTTTTTTCGACTTGAATTAAGATTGAATTTTTACCCATAGTTTGTACCGCACTAACACCAGGGTAGAGATGAAATCTAATACTATAGATATTTAAAGGTTTATTATTTTCGTTAACGGAAATTAAGTTATCTTCCCCAAATAAATTGTTATTTATTTTATCTATTTTAATTATCCGATGATGAATGCAGTTAAAGTTATTTTTATAAGCATTATGTTTTGCTGAAAGTGTCACAAAATTGTCTGTATCATCAATATTTACGTCAAAAACTTTGAACGTAGATGTAATGGCAACACCAAAAGCATCATTAATCAAATTATTTCTTTCAAATTTTACAACAGAGGAATCATTGAGACATAATGTTGATTGCGCAGAAGTAAGTCGACTAATTAATTCTGCTTTTTTTGAGATTTTATTACCAAAACCACAATTTGTTATTATTTTGTTATTATCAATAAAATATTCAAATGATAGTGGTCCAGACTGATAATTTTTAGAATATTTCTTTTTAGGAGGAGAGCCTAAATCCAAAAAAAGCAGATTCTTTTTTCCTCTCACAATATAAACATCATTAATTTTATTTATTATGTTTTTTGATTTATATTCTAATCCTGAGAGATATTCTAAATAGCCATCTATTTTAAACTCACTAGCACCATTAAATAGAGGATTGTTATTTGTTGGAGTTTTTAGTGAATGCAAACAATCAATTAACTTATCAACAAGATCATCTAAATAATCAGGTATATACTCCTGTGCATCTCTACAACATTCCTTAATTAAAACTAAAAATTTTGAGCATTGTACTAAGTCATAAATATTTCTATTTATAGGACAACCATCGTTGTCAAAAAAATCTTCAGTAGTGTTTTTTAAAACTTTGATACCAGTTTCAAAATTAGAATTATATTCTTTAAAGACAAGTCCAGATAATATAATTACTGAAATAATTTCTATCTTTTTTACAGGATCATTTTCATAGTTTAAATTTTTTTTTAGATGATTAATTTGCATAATAATTGAATTAAAAAAAATTTGCTTAAAATTTCTATCAGCATTATTCAATATAATATCCGCATTTAGAATCCATGCTAAAACTCTTTTACTTATACTTAAATTATCCCAAGTTTTTTTTTTATATTTAATATTATTTTTTATCCAAATAGTGATTATCCGTTGAATAATTAAACCATCATTTTTTCGGTTTATCAAATTTAGCCAAAAAAAACTATTAAGATCTTCCTCTTCTTTTTGTGATTCAAAGACACACCAAAAAGTATCAATATTTATTTTTGAAAGTTTAAATGTAAATATTTTCTGATTAATAAATGAAGAAAGAAGGAATGGATTTGGATAAAAATATAACTGCTCAGGCAATTTTGTTTTTAAAGATTTATTATAATAATTTGTTGAAAAATAAATATTTTTTAAGAAACGTATTAAGATAATCTTTACTGCTAGAAAGTAAAAATAAGCGGCCTTAAAACTAACCATTAATTGAATCTAAGTAATTGAATATTTTTTTTAAGATTACCATCGTGTTCTTTAAAAACCGTAGAACCCGAAACTAAAATATTGGCACCAAACTCTTTTACTTTTTTACTATTATCAAAGTTAATACCGCCGTCTATTTCAATATCAATATTAAGTTTTTTTTCATCAATTATATTCCTCAACTTCTTCATTTTATCTAAAACTTCAGGCATGAATTTTTGGCCGCCAAAACCTGGTTCTACACTCATGATCAAGATTAAATCGATTTCATTTAAATGATCTTCGATTAAATCTATTTTAGATTTAGGTTTTAATGAAATTCCAACTTTTTTTCCTAATTTTTTTATTAAGTTAATAGTTTCAGATACATTTTTCGTAGCCTCAGGGTGGAAAGTGATAATATCAGCGCCAGCATCAGCAAAATCTTTAATAAAATTATTAACTGGTGAAATCATTAAATGTACATCGAATGTAAGTTTTGTAACTGGTCTTAGTCGTCTAATGACTTCTGGTCCAATAGTAATATTAGGCACAAAATGTCCGTCCATTACATCGATATGAATATAATCAGCGCCAGCTTTTTCAAGCGCAATAATTTCTTCACCTAATTTACTAAAATTAGCCGAAAGAATAGAAGGAGATATTTTAATTGTTAAAGCCATTTCTACTTATATATTTTAAACTTTGATGATGTCAAAAAAATAGTTTGTTAGTAGAATAAACGATAAAGTTGTTTAGAAAAATCACTTTCCAAAGGAAATGCAAGCATACCCCACACATCATAACCTAATAGATAGGGCATAGCATAAAATCTAAAAAGGTAGAAAAACCAAGCAACATAAAGTGCAATAAAACCACTAAACAAGAAACTAGGCGTAATAAATTTAAATAATTTTATTATTGGATCTGTATATTTAACAAAAACTTTCATGAAGAAAAAAGTAGAGTCTTCTCTTTGGAAAATATTCATGAAAGCTCTACCAATTAGAGTCCACATAATCATACCAAGTATGTAATCTATAACAATTATCCAAGCAGGTATCATGAAGTTAAAATATCATTATTCAACAAAAAAAAAGGGGCGAAAAAATCGCCCCTTTAATTTTTATAGTTTATTACTAGTGTTGTTTACCTAAAACAGCTTTGCCTGAAGGTATCCTACAGTCATCAACCATTTTTTGAGTAGCAGCATCAGGTTCTTTAGTCATTAAACTAACTACAACCATTGTTACTAAACAAATTGGAGCACCGATCATTCCAAATCTTAAATGATCTATGCCTAACCAAGGGTCATGAGCAACTCCCCAGATAGCAACAGAGAACTTAGGATAAACATACAATAAGTATACTAATCCTGAAGATATTCCCGCTAATATTCCGGCGATTGCACCTTCTCTAGTAGCTCTTTTCCACCATACACCTAGTACAAGTGGGAAGAATAGGCCTGACATTGCAAAGTCAAACGCCCAAGCAACTGAACCTAAGATACTTGTAAGCCTAAACGAAGCTATATAAGCACCTGCAGCACCGATTATTACTAGAAGTACACGAGCAACGATTAGTCTTTTTGCTGTATCAGCTTTTGGATCAATGATTTTGTAGTAAATATCATGTGATAAAGCATTTGATATCGCAAGTACTAATCCATCTGCAGTCGACATAGCGGCAGCCATACCACCAGCAAACACAAGTCCTGAGATTACGAACGGTAGTCCCGCTACTTCTGGAGTAGCTAATACTACAACGTCACCTCTCATAAAGAACTCGTTTAACTGAAGTATGCCATCACCATTAAAGTCTGCGATGAACACTTGTTTAACTTCTGACCATCTTTGTACCCACTCTATAGCTTGAACATCGGCAATTGACTTACCGATAATTCCTGTAGCTAAATTTGGATCCATTAAAGATAGTTTAGACAGAGTCGCTAACATAGGCGCTGAAGAGTAAAGCAAGAATATAAAGAATAGCGACCAAGCTACCGATCTTCTTGCTGACTTGACAGAAGGAGTTGTAAAGTATCTCATAAGAATATGAGGTAACGATGCAGTTCCGACCATCATACAAATCGCTAACGATAAGTATTTCCATACAGCCATTCCACCTTCAGGCACTGCAGAATGAGGTCCAGAGATGTATTTCAACCCACCCGGTACTCCTGCTGCTTTCATGTCTGCGGCACTGTTTTTGACTAGTCCAAATTGTTGTTCAAGTTCACCCAATCTCGCAACTTCATCACCTAACATTAAGTGAGGGAATACTCCTCCACCAACTTTACTACTAATCCAGAAAACTGGTAGGAGGTAAGCAACGATTAATACGATATATTGTGCAACTTGTGTCCATGTTACGGCTCTCATTCCACCTAACATTGAACAGATTAAGATACTAATTAAACCAATCCAAACACCTAGTTCGAATGGAATACCTAGCGCTCTTGAAGCAATTGTACCCGTAGCGTTAATTTGTGCGGTTACATAAGTAAATGAAGCTATAAAAAGCACGAATACAGAGCAAGCTCTTACGAGATTACCACCGTATCGTGTTCCGATAAAATCAGGAACTGTGTAACATCCAAATTTTCTTAGGTATGGAGCTAATAAAGTTGCAACAAGTACATATCCACCTGTCCAACCAACTAAGAAAGCCATATACGTATAGCCACCAAAGTATACTCCACCCGCTAAGGCTACGAATGATGCACCTGACATCCAGTCTGCTGCAGTCGCCATTCCGTTAAATACGGTAGGCACTTGTCTTCCAGCAACATAGTAAGCATCTACCTGAACGGTTCTTGATAAATATCCAATAAAGGCATAAATACCAACTGTAAAAACTACAAACATCACTCCGATGTTTTTAGCCGATACTCCCGCTGACTCCGCAACAGCCATCAATAAGATGAAAACTGCGAAACCTCCAGTATAGAGGCCGTATATTTTTGGAAGGTTTTGAATAAATCCACCTTTAAACATTAATCACCCTCCCTTTCTGCGTATCCGAATTCTTCGTCTATATCTTCCTGTTTACCGGTACACCAAAATAAAATTATTACAAAAGCAAGAAGTGATCCTTGCGCTGTCATATAATATGCTAATGGGTATCCGAGAAAAGACAGTGTGTTTAGCTCTGAACCAAACATAAAAATTACTATTGAGAAGAAGAACCAAAGAACCAACGTAACAAACATGTGGTTTCTAGTCTTCAGCCAATGTGCATCTTTATTTGACATATTTTCCTCCTTGTTTCTTTATTTTACGTAAATCGTATACTATTGTCGCAGATCATACCTAAATCGCTAACAATTAAAAGCAAAAAAATTCCTGCCAAAGTTTTATTGAGATGCTATAAAGCTATATAAATTAAGGATTATTTAAGACAACGTGAAATTGAATTTAAAAAAAATAACTAATATCCTACAAGATGTGCGAAACTACGTTTTTCCTATAAAAAAAATTACAAATAAGTTTAAGAACATTAACTCAAAAGAAGACTTAAAAAATTTTATTCAAGAAAGGTCTGCGCATGTGACGCAAACAACACTTTATGGGTATATCAAGACGAGAATAGGATCAAGGTATGCCATGATGTTTGAAGATGAGGTTTTTTTAAAATCTATAAACCTAGCCAAGTGGAACATATACATGGCCGCGCTAACAGACTGCACATTTTATGTTTTCTCATACCTAATAGACAAAAAAAATTTAAAGCAAAATGATGCTTTGGAAATTTTTACACAAATTATAGAAAATGAGAAAAGTAATGGCTTGGAAGATAAACTTTTTGAGAAAACAAAATTAGAATTTAACGAAAAATTAAAAGAAGTAGACTGGAAAAAGTATCATCAAGATAACCCATTTAAGAATAGCGGCCTGTCACTTTTGAAGTGGTCTCCTATAGCAGATAACCTAAAAGTTTTTGACAAAGAAATAGTTCTTAATTCTATAAAATTAAAATGGAATCTTGTTGAAAATGATTTTAAAGATCTGACTAAAAATCTTCTTTTTAGTTAATTTTTATTTTTTCTATTTTCAATAATAGAGTTAACCACGCTAGGATCAGCTAATGTTGATATGTCTCCAAGTTCTTCGTGTTCATTAGCCGCAATTTTCCTTAAAATTCTTCTCATAATTTTTCCCGATCTTGTTTTAGGTAGCCCAGGTGCAAATTGAACAATATCAGGAGTAGCGATGGGTCCAATCTGTTTTCTCACCCAAAGCTTAAGCTCTCTTTCTAAGTCACCACTTGGGTGCTGCCCAATTTTTAGAGTAATAAAACAATATAATGCACTACCTTTAATGTCGTGCGGGTAACCAACAACTGCTGCTTCAGCTACTGCAGGATGAGCAACGAATGAACTTTCAATTTCTGCGGTTCCTAAGTTGTGACCAGAAACAATAATTACATCATCTACTCTACCTGTAATCCAATAGTATCCATCTTTGTCTCTACGACATCCATCACCTGTAAAATACTTCCCATCAAACTGAGAAAAATAAGTGTCAATAAATCTTTGATGATCACCATAAACTGTTCTCATTTGCCCAGGCCAGGAGGTAGCCAAACAGAGTCTACCCGCACCTTCTCCTCTAATAACTTTACCATCTTCATTTAAGAGTTCTGGTTTAATTCCGTAAAAAGGTTTCGTTACTGAACCTGGTTTTAAATCTATAGCGCCAGGCTGAGGAGAAATTAAAATTCCTCCTGTTTCTGTTTGCCACCAAGTGTCAACAATTGGGCATCTAGAATCCCCTACTATTTTGTAATACCACATCCATGCTTCCGGATTGATTGGTTCACCAACTGTCCCTAAAAGTTTTAATGTTTTTCTACTGGTAGACTGAACCGGCTTATCTCCTTCTCTCATCAAGGCTCTAATTGCGGTCGGTGCAGTATAAAAAGTATTTACTTTATATTTATCAATAATTTGCCACCACCTAGAGCTATCAGGATAATTAGGTGTACCTTCAAACATAATAGTTGTTGCTGCGTTGGCAAGAGGTCCGTAAATAATGTAGCTGTGACCTGTGACCCAGCCAATGTCAGCTGTGCACCAATAAACATCTTTAGGTTTATAATTAAAAATATACTGATGAGTCATTGAGGCATAAACCATGTACCCGCCCGTGGTATGCAAAACTCCTTTTGGTTTACCTGTTGAACCAGACGTATAAAGTATAAATAATGGATCTTCCGCATTCATTACTTCAGGTTCGCATTTGATAGACGCAGAACTTATCAATCTTTCGTATGAAATGTCCCGCTCGTTGTGCCAATTTATTTCCCCACCCGTATGTTTAATAACCACACACTTTTTAACATTAGGACATTGTTCAAGCGCTTCATCTGCTATTTTTTTAAGTGGTATAATTTTACCACCGCGCACACCTTCATCTGCAGTAATTAGATATTCTGATTCACAATCATTAATTCTTGTTGAAATGGAGTCTGGTGAAAAACCTCCAAATATAATGGAATGAACAGCTCCGATTCTTGCGCATGCTAACATAGTATAAGCAAGCTCAGGAATCATCGTTAGATAAATTGTAACTCTATCTCCTTTTTTAATGCCAATATTCTTTAATGCGTTTGCGCTTTTGCAAACATTTTTATGTAATTCTGTATAAGATATTTCTTTTGAGTTTTTTGGATCATCACCAACCCAAATGATCGCTGTTTTTTTTCCATATTTTTTTAAATGTCTATCGATACAATTTGCAGAAGCATTCAATTTTCCATCATGAAACCATTTAATTTTAACATCGGTTTTACTAT
>CAJQTN010000006.1 GCA_905620505.1 uncultured Pelagibacteraceae bacterium | reverse complement strand
AAATGAACATCTGGTTCGTATACATGTTGGCCTAGAAGACCCGAAAGATTTAATAGCTGACTTAAAAAATTCTTTAAAAAGCATTAAGTAAAGATTTTAATAAGCTTTTCTTAAAATAGGCTTTTCATCAATAGGCAGATGCACAAAACCTGCAAAAACAGAAAGTAATATTGATAAATACCAAGCATAATCATAACTACCGTAGGTATCAAAAAAATACCCTCCTAAATAAGCTCCCAAAAAAGACCCAACTTGATGACTAAAGAACACAATTCCAAAAAGTGTCCCTAAATACTTAGTTCCAAATATTTGAGCTACAATTCCATTTGTTGGAGGAATAGTTGCAAGCCACAAGACTCCAAAAAGAACACCAAAAGCTAGCGCAGTGAACGTAGACGAAGGTAGAAATAAAAACAAAATAAGAATTACCCCTCTAGAAAAATAAAGAATACTTAAAAGAATTTTCTTACTATAGTTTGAGGCAAGAAAACCCATCCCTATAGTTCCAAATATATTAAAAAAACCAATTAATGCCAAAATTGCTGCAGCTGTCCATTCTGGCAAGCCTTTTTGCTGAATATATCCAGGAATATGTGTTGCAATTAAAGTGATCTGAAAACCACAAACAAAAAAACCAGAAACCAAAAGCATATAACCCTTATGTTTAAAAGCCTCACTTAAAGCTTTCGACGTAGTTTGGTCTCTCGTAAAAGAATTGTTCGTTGTATCAACGTATTCTTTCTTAAATAGAAATAGAGAACAAACAGCTGCAAAGATTAAAAAGTATATAAAATATTGAACGGTATTTTGCCATCCATTAGAATCGTTAGAAAATTTTGCAAATAACGGCATAATAAAAAAACCAATTGATGCAGAACCAGTTACTATACCCACTGATATTGTTCTATTCTTATCTGAAAAATATTTTCCTACTGCTGCTACAGGCACAGAGACAGCCGTACCACCAAGCGCTATCCCAATTACAACTCCCATACTAATTAGAAAAACCGAATTAGAAGCAGGTTGCGTTAAAACAATCCATGAACCAATAATATAAAATAGAAATGCCACAAACGCAGCTCTATTAGATCCGTATTTATCGGCAATCATACCGAATAGAGGTGCTGTAATACCCCAAAAAAGCATCTGCACACCGATCGCTAATCCAAATTGAGTCCTGTTAATTCCTAAATCATTTTCAAAAAATTGATAAAATAAACCCCATGTTTGTCTTATGCCCATAGAAACCAGCACCACTAAACTTGCAGCAATTAGGACTATTAAAGCTTTTCTGTTTTCCAAAAAATTTTCTTTCATCGAATTTATATTTTGCTTGTTTTGGAGTAATTTTCAATCTTATTAACAAATACATCTAATAGTTGTACGTATTTTAATTGAATATTCTAAGCTTAGTATAATACATTAAGTTTAACCAAGGAGATTAAATGTTTTCAAAAGAATTAAATCAAAAATTAGACAAGTATCATTTATTAAATCACCCATTCTACAAATCATGGAATGAAGGAAAACTAACAAGAGAAATTATCAAAGATTATGCGGAACAATATTACCAACATGTAAAAGCTTTTCCCAGATATATCAGTGCAACGCATTCTTTATGTGAAGACATTGAAAAAAGAAAAATTCTACTAGAGAACTTAAACGACGAAGAAAATAGTGAAGCGGACCATCCTAAGCTTTGGAAAAACTTTGCACTTGCCATGGGAGCAGATGCTGAAGGAATGGAAAAAATTAAAGCAGATCAATTTACAAAAGATATGATTGATAATTTCTTTAAAAATAGCAGATCAACTTACGCCGAAGGACTAGCTTCTTTATATACTTATGAAAGACAAATTCCGGAAATAGCAGAAACCAAAATTCAAGGACTAAAAAAATTCTACGGAGTTAATTCAAAAGAAGGACTTGAATTCTTCGAAGCTCACAAAGAAGCTGACATTTATCACAGAGCAGAGTGTGAAAAATTATTAGATGAGCTTTCTAAAGAAGATCAAGGTAAAGCTGAAATCGCAGCTATATCTACCGCTAAATATCTTTGGAATTTTTTAAGTGGAATAGCCGCAAAACATAACTTGCAAGCCGCAGCTTAATATATATTTTATTTTTATAAAATGCTTACGGTTGTTCATTTTTCATGTCGGGAGAACTTACTTAGTTAGGTTGTAAAATTATTTAAATAAAAAATTGTTTAACTAATACGTGGTCCTCATATGAATATTTCAAATAATCAATATTTTTATAGTTTAGATTTTTTTCGCGGTTTTTGTGGATACGGTGTAGCTATTACCCATCTTTATGCCTTTGCATACGATCATAAGTACATGGAATATATGTCCTTAATTTTCGCAGAATTTTTTTTTATATTGAGCGGCTTTGTTCTGTATCCACAATTATTAAAAGTAATTAACAACAAAAAAAATCTTTTTATCTTCTACAAAAGAAGATGGATGAGAACTCTGCCACTTTATATAGTGGTATTAATTTTGATATCTGCTTTGACTAATCAATTATTAAGCTTTGATTTTTTGAAATACTTTTTTTTAATACAAAAAATATTACCAAATTTTCTATCGAATGATTATTATCCAGTTGTATGGCACCTTTCTA
>CAJQTN010000005.1:15000-87834 GCA_905620505.1 uncultured Pelagibacteraceae bacterium | reverse complement strand
AATTATTTTTTCTTCACCTGTTATTAAAGCAACTTTATTTGAGCCTATTTTTTTTACACACTTCTCATAAACTTCGCGCGCTAATAATCTGAGAGGCAGTCCAAAAATGCCTGATTCAAACTCTAACATTTTTTCTATTGCATCATGTGTTTTACCTGTATTTGTTGGTCCTAGAAGTGCAATAATTTTTTTTGACTGGTTTTGCATTTTGTGTACGATAATTTTTTTTATACTATATGTAGACCGATAATGAGAACAAAGTAAGATTAAAACATGACCGAATCATTTTGTCAAATGTTCTAATTTTAAAGCTTTAAAATATTTTCCAAACCCCAGAAGCAGTTACCACAATATCTTCAAGGTTAAATATCTCACAAGCTATAAAAATAAGAGATTTAGTTTTTTTTTTTATTTTTACTTTTCCAATAAGTGTTTGGTTTTCAAGAACAGCTGAGATAAATTTCATTTCCAGAGATATAGTTACACATCTTTTATTACTCACTAAATGAGCTGCTGTACCCATCCCTGTATCTGCTATCGTGGAAAGAAATCCACCGTGCCCTATCTTTCCGCTGTTAAGATGAATTTCCTTAACTAGGACAGAAAATTCAAAATAATTTGCATCAAGTTTTTTTAAACTTAATCCACCGATATGATTCATAAAACCTGTATTAGTTTCGTCCATAATTTTTTTTACCATAGATTGGTATAATTTGTGAGAATATTACTGCAAATAATATCAAAAATATGCCTAATATTTTAATTTCATTTAAAAATTGATCTAAAATTAACCAAGCAAAAATTGCCGCAAACACCCCCTCAAGAGAAAACACAATTGCCGCGGGCGCCGGAGTTAAATTTTGCAAAGTATAAGTTTGCAATAGAAACGCTAAACCACTAGATAAAACTCCTACGTACAGTATTTCATAAGAATCTTTTAATACATTATCAAACGAGGGGTTTTCATAAATAACCATTGGTAAAATTGTAAATAAAAATGCAACAAAACATTGCGACATTGCAATAGTAATAGGAAAGTTAAAAAACTTAATTGTCTTGCTAATGAATATAATATGCAGAGCCCAACAAAAAGCACTTAAAATACCAAGCATATCTCCATATCTAACAGAAATATTTTTTAATTCACTCAAAAGCAGACCGCCTGCTACACAAGAAATAACAGCAGGCCAGATAGACCAATGAATTTTTTTTGAAAAAATAAAATACGATATGAAAGGTACTATTAATACGTACATGATAGTAAAAATACCTGTATTTGCAACATCAGTATATATTAGTGAAATTTGCTGCAGTGCCTGACCTACTGCTAATATAAAACCTAAAAGAAGAAGATTTAAAATTTTTTTTTTTTTATTGATGTTTTCTTTTTTTATTTTTTTAAATTCAAAAAATAAAAAAAAAGGAACTAAGGTTAAAAAACCGACTAGAAATCTACCAACATTAAAGGTGTGTGGCCCAATAAAATCCATGCCCATATCTTGAGCCACAAAAGCAGAGCCCCATAAAACTGAAGTTAAGACCGCACAAACAAGAGAGAAAATATTTTTATTCACAAAAAGTGAGTAATGTAAATTTACCTAAACAGCAAGTTTGAAGGCAAAATCTTTCCCTAAGCTTTGGCTTAAATGCACACAAAATCTCGCTCCTTCTGCACCATCGATAAATCTATGATCGTAAGATAAAGAAATAGGTAATATTTTTCTTGTAATAATTTGCCCATCTTTTTTAACCACCTTGTCATATGATTTACCAACTCCAAGTATAGACAATTCCGGAGCATTTATTATTGGAGTAAAAAAAGTTCCTCCAATGCCTCCTAAACTTGAAATCGTCATTGATCCTCCAAAAAATTCTTTTTTATCTATTTTAAGTTCTTTACATAACTTGCCAACCATTCTTAGTTTTTGGCTTATTTCCTCAATACTCAATTGATCTACATTTCTGATTTTTGGAACCATTAAACCATGTGGCGTGTCCACAGCTACGCCTATGTGAAAATATTTTTTGTAAGTAACTTTTCCATTTTCAGGATCTATTGAGGCATTGAAATTTGGATAAGCTCTTAGACCATTTACCATTGCCCTCATGATAAAAGCTAGCGGAGTAATAGACTTTTTTTGCCCAGTGAATAAATCTTTTAAAGAACTTCTAAACTGTTCCATTTCTGTAATATCTATTTCTTCGTGTTGGGTGACGTGTGGAATTTCCGTCCAAGATCTAACAAGATGAGGGCCAGACAGTTTTTTTATTCTTGGAATGTCTTTTACCTCGATCGCACCAAATTCACTATGTTCATACTCATTTTTCGTACTTTTTTTCTTTTGAGTAGTTGCAATCTGAACATCAACTAATTTAGTTTTTACATAATCTTTAACATCTTCTTTAGTTACTCTGCCAGATCTTTTGGAACCAAGTATTTTGGAAATATCAGCACCCAATTCTCTTGTAAATTTTCTTACATTTGGGCTGGCTAGTTTTACTTTTCCTTCTGCGGCCAAAGAAGATGAATATAGATTTTTTTTTTTATTGTTCTTAGGAAAATTTATAATTTCATTTTTATTTTCAGTATTATTATTTTCATCTTCTAAAACTGGTTGAATCTCTTCTTTACTATCCAGTGACAAAATTGTAATTCCCTCAGAGACTTTATCTCCTACTTTAATGTTAATCTTATTAATTTTTCCACTAAAATTTGACGGTACTTCTACCGATGATTTGTCACTTTCTAAGGTAATTATCGAGTCATCTTTTTGAATTTCTTGGCCTTCTTTTACCAAAACTTCGATTACTTCTACTTCCTCAAAATTACCTATATTAGGAACGACAATTTTTTGCTCTGCCATAATTATAATTTCGTTGGAAATGGTTTTTCCTTATCAATATTATATTTTTTAAAAGCTTTTTGTGCACTCTCAGAACCTAATAATTGCTCTTTTGCTAATGCACTAAGAGTATAAGCAACTATATGTTCTTTATCTACTTCAAAAAATTTTCTTAAATTTTTTCTTGTATCACTTCTTCCAAAGCCATCTGTTCCGAAAGAATAAAAGGGTTTGTCAGTATAAGGTCTGATTTGATCTGAGAACGATCTAACATAATCTGTAACAGCTATAACTGGACCGTCTCTTTTCTCCAAACATTTTTCAATATAACTTTTTTCTTTTTTTTCATTAGGATTTAGAAGATTTTTTCTTTCAACCTCCATTCCATCTTTTCTTAATTCATTAAAACTAGTAACACTCCAAATGTCAGAATCTACTCCATATTCCTCAGATAGTATTTTAGCTGCTGCTATAGCTTCTCTCAAAATTGTACCAGAACCCATTAATTGAATTTTAATTTTTCCTTTGTTTTTATATTCTTTAAACAGATACATGCCTTTTAAGATTCCTTCGTCAGCACCCTCTGGCTTTTCAGGGTGAGAATAATTTTCGTTCATTGCTGTAATGTAGTAAAAAATATTTTCATTTTTTTCATGCATTCTTCTGAGTCCTTCTCTAAAAATCACTGCCATTTCATAAGAGAATGTTGGGTCATAAGAAACACAATTTGGAATCATGGAAGCTAAAATATGACTATGACCATCTTGGTGTTGTAAACCTTCGCCAGCAAGCGTCGTTCTTCCTGCTGTAGCTCCTATTAAAAAACCTCTAGCTTGCGCATCTCCTGCTGCCCAGGCAAAATCACCAACTCTTTGAAATCCAAACATTGAATAAAAAATATACACCGGAATCATTTCTATATCATGATTGGTATAAGCAGTTGCAGCCGCAATCCAAGAAGACATAGCTCCAGCCTCAGTAATTCCTTCTTCTAATACTTGGCCACTTTTTGTTTCTTTATAAGAACTTAGTTGTTCAGAATCTTCAGGCTCATATTTCTGCCCTTCATGTGCATAAATTCCTATTTTTCTAAAAAAACCTTCCATTCCAAATGTCCTTGCTTCGTCTGGAATAATTGGGACTAATCTGGGTGCAACATTTTTGTCTCTAAGAAGATTAGTTAACATTCGAACAAGAGCCATAGTTGTAGACATCTCTTTATCACCAGTAGATTTCATAAAGCTTTCAAAGATATCCTTAGGTGGAGCCTTGATAGGTGTTGCGAGAGAAGACCTTTCAGGAATAAACCCACCAAGTTGTTTTCGTCTTTCTTTTAAATATTTTATTTCTTCAGAATCTTCAGCAGGTTTATAATATTCAATATTTTTTACTTGTTCATCAGTTAGAGGTACATTAAACCGATCTCTATAATAGAGTAAATCTTGTTCGTCTAATTTTTTTTGCTGATGCGTTGTGTTTATACTTTCACCAGATTTACCCATTCCATAGCCTTTAACGGTCTTAGCAATAACTACAGTTGGAGAACCTTGGTGTTGCATTGCAGCATGATAAGCAGCATAAACTTTATGCGGATCATGGCCGCCTCTATTTAACTTCCAAATATCATTATCAGTCATAGAAGAAACTAATTCTTTTAATTCAGGATGTTTGCCAAAGAATTTTTCTCGGACGTAGGCCCCACCTTTAGCTTTCATTGCTTGATATTCCCCGTCAACAACTTCATTCATCCGTTTCATTAGTAGCCCAGTTTTGTCAGCTTTTAAAAGAGGATCCCAATAAGAACCCCATATGACTTTTAAAACATTCCATCCAGCGCCCCTGAAACTTCCTTCCAGTTCTTGAATAATTTTTCCATTCCCTCTTACGGGGCCATCAAGTCTTTGTAAGTTACAATTAACTACAAAAATTAAATTATCTAATTTCTCTCTAGCCGCCAAACTAATAGCGCCCAATGACTCTGGTTCATCAGTTTCACCATCACCTAGAAAAACCCAAATTTTTCTACCTTCATCTTTTAACAAACCTCTATTAATTAGATATTTTAAAAATCTAGCCTGGTAGATTGCCATAATAGGTCCAAGCCCCATTGATACAGTTGGAAACTGCCAAAATTTTGGCATAAGCCAAGGATGAGGATAAGAAGAAAGACCACCTAAATCTACTTCTTGTCTAAATCTATTTAATTGTTTTTCTGAAAGTCTACCTTCAAGAAATGCACGAGCATACATACCAGGAGCAGAATGTCCTTGAAAGTAAATTAAATCTCCACCAAAATCTTTATTTTTTGCTCTCCAAAAATGATTCATACCCACATCATACAGAGTTGCTGCAGATGCAAACGTTCCAATATGGCCACCTAGTTCACTACTAATTTTATTAGCCCGAACAACCATAGCGGCTGCATTCCATCTAATGTAAGCACGAATTTTTTTTTCTATATTTTGATCTCCCGGTGATTTAACTTCTAATTCAGTAGGGATAGTATTTATATAAGGTGTAGTTCTTGTGTCGGGCAAAACAAGTCCGGCAGTATACGCCTCAGATACAACTTTATTTAAAAGGTAACTAGCTCTTGAAGGTCCATCGTTTTCTATGACAGCATTTAAAGATTCAATCCATTCCTTTGTTTCGAGAGGATCAATATCATCTTTAGAAGTAGGTTGAGCAAAAATTTTTTTTACACTTTTTTTTGTTTCAGTTGCAATAGTTAAATTTACTTCAGTCTGAGGATTTTTTTCTTTAATTTGATCTTTTTGAAGACTTCCATCACTAATTTCTGAAGAGCTATTTTCTAATTTAGCCAAAAGACTTCCTTTTGAAACCTTGTCACCTATTTTGATTCTTAGTTCAGATATTTTACCTGAAAAAGGGGAAGGAACTTCTACGCTTGATTTATCACTTTCCAGAGTAACAATAGGGTCATCTTTATTTATTTGATCCCCAACTTTTACAAGCACCTCAATAATTTCTACCGAGTCAAAATCTCCAATGTCAGGAACGATAATATTTTGGTTCATAAGTTTTAAAATTGAATTTAATATACACTTATAGAACCTTAGTAAAATGAAAAAAAATATTTCAAAACCCTTGCTAAATATAAATAATATTTGTTTTAATAATTAGAATCTTTTTTTTTTGAGATTAAAGAAACTAATATTGCCAAAACAACAAATATTAAAGACGCATTACCAGTAGAAAAAAAACTACCACTTGTTCTAAGTGGAAAAAATTCAATAAAGAAAATTAAAAAAAAAGGTACAACACTAATGTCCATTTTCTTAAAACTAAGACGAAAGAAATCAATTCTTTTTACACAAAGTTTATATAATATCAAAAATACAAAAGTTAAAATTATAATAAAACCAAACAATCCTAGTTCAGATAAAATTTCAAAATAATAATTATGCGGGTGAGAATTACAGCCCCTTATAGATCTGAAGGATTTTATACCTCCACCAAAAATAGGATTTTTTGCCCAAGTGTGTTTAAAACAATAAAATTCAGTAACATAAGGCCTGTCCCAAACTTCTATTTTTTCTTTAGTAAGATCTTTTATAAAAAGGGTGTGCACTAAGTGAGTTCCGTGATTATAAAAACTACCCATAGCATATCTAAAATTTATATTCGTTCCGCGAATGAAAATTAAAACTAAAGAAACAACTATAAAAGCTGTAAAAATATACTTTCTTAACTCTTTGTCCAAAAATAGCAAAATTAAATAAGAAAAAATAAAAAGAATAAGAGGCATTCTATTTCCACTTAGAATTATTCCAAACAAAAAAACTATAAAAACAATAAGTTGAATAAATATTTTATGGTGAGTTTTTTTATTTACTACAAAAGGAAGAAAAAAAGAAAACAAAGCAAACCTCTGCAAGTATCCGCCAGCTATAAGTTCATCTCCAAATAATGCTGAATAATGTCTGTCATGATATGGCACAATTCCAAAAATATCTTTCCCAAAGATAACTTGAAAAAAAATATCGAAACAAACAAAAGCTGCACAAATAGAACATGCTATACAGAACCAATCTACTTTTAAAATTTTTTGATTAATTAAAACTCTTAACGCTAAATATAAAAGAAAATATCTAAAAAAAAAAAAGGTTTTAATAATAGAATTTTTAAATGTCCCTTCAAAGTTACACTCATTACTATCGGTACAATTCCAGCCCAGTCCATAAAAGTTTATAATAAGAGGTATAAGAGTGTAAAAGAAAAAAAATAATATAATTTTATCAAACAAATTTGTTTTAAAATTTATTATTTCTTTGTTGTAAAAAATAAAAGTACAAACAAACAAAAGAACAATATTTAGATTAATCAAAAGATTTCCCAACATTATAGACAAAGGGAACATGAGAAATAAAGTATTAACAATAATTAAGCTATGTTTGTCTATATCTTTCATAAAATTTTAATTTATTTGATTATGTATATATATATTAATACGTAAATAATAATAATAATAACAATAATTTAAATGATGCAACCTGCCTTGACGCAACTGTGACTCAAATTTCTTTTTAATAATAATTAATTGTTTTTATCGATAAAATCTAAAGCTATTTTAATAGCTTCATTTAATTTTTCTCTCGTTGAACTGCCACCTGATTCATTGGTCATACATTTTTTCATATTTCACAATGCCAGCACAAAAATTCACACATAATCTACACACAATTCCGTTCAAACTTCTGCTTTTTACAAAAGTGATGTTGTTGCTACATAAGGATTATAGAAGCTAGCAAGTAGTTAATAATAAAGATATGTACATAATCATGATGAAACCTCATGATTACATTTCATTATATTTACTAGTTATAGTTTTAACAGTGGTTGCAGTGAACTTTCTATATCGCTTATATTTCTAATTGAGTGAAGAAGTAAACTTAAGGTTTTACAGTCTAAATAATTTATCTATAAGAATTAATTTTATAATTGATAAGAATAATATAAAATTATAATTCCTAAACAAATCCTATAAATAACAAAATAAACTAAACTAAATTTTTTTAAAAAATTTAAGAAAAATTTAATAGTTAAGTAAGACAAAATGAAAGAAAAAATAACACCGTATAAATTTAAAACAGAGAATGTTAAATCATTCTCGATTAATATATTTTTTAAATTGTAAATACTTACAACTCCTAATATTGGAATTGACATTAAAAAAGACATTTTTGCAGAATCTATTCTGTTAAAACTAAAAATTCTTGCTCCTGATATAGTTATACCTGATCTACTTACACCCGGAATTAACGATAAGACTTGAAATAAACCAATGTATATAGCTGTTTTATAATTGTAGTTATTTTGAATTGTTTTTTTTGCTTGCTTTAAGTCGCTAACATAAAGGAGAATAGCGAAAATAAGTGTTGTCCATCCTATTAGTTTATAATTTCTCAAGAAATCAACTAACGAATACTTTACTAAAATAAAGCCTACAATTATTGTTGGAATCGAACTAATTAATATTTTTAAAAGCATATTCCTATTTTTTGTAAAATAAAAAATATCTTTTCTAAAATATGTGATTATGGCTAGGAGTGAACCTAAGTGAAGACTTACATTTAAAGTTAAATTTCCAATGTTAAAATTAAAATATTTCGAAACTAATATTAAGTGTGCCGAAGAACTTATTGGAAGAAATTCGGTAATTCCTTGGATCGTAGATAAAATTATTACTTCAAGCATTTCTTTTAATTATATAAAGCTTTTTATATTTCATTAGTATGCATATTTGGTATGCAAAAAAAACATACAAAAAACCTAGTTTAATTTACATTTATATCAATACTACTTACCTTTTTTGACTTTTAAGGTTTTTAATATGATGTAAGTTACGTAACTGTATGAAAAAAAAAATGCTTCAATTTGTAAGTTTAAATCAAACTACTCCAGACAAAAGAGTTAGTGGAGAGAGAAAAAAGGATTTTCATGAAATTTACAAAGAGTTTATCAATGAAAAAGCACAAGAGCAATCAAGTAGGTGCTCGCAGTGCGGAGTACCGTTTTGCCAAGTTCACTGTCCACTTCATAACAATATTCCTGATTGGTTAAAACTAACTGCTGAAGGAAGATTGCAAGAAGCTTATGAACTTTCTCAAAGCACAAACAATATGCCAGAAATTTGTGGCAGGATCTGCCCACAGGATAGACTTTGCGAGGGTAACTGTGTAATTGAACAATCAGGACATGGTACGGTAACAATAGGTTCTATTGAAAAATATATTACGGATACAGCGTGGGAAAAAAATTGGGTCAAACCATTAACAATTAAAAAAGAAATTAATCAATCAATTGGCGTCATAGGTGCTGGCCCAGCTGGTTTGGCTTGTGCGGAAGAATTAAGAAAATTTGGATATCAAGTTACAATTTACGACAGGTATGACAGGCCTGGTGGATTATTGATCTATGGAATACCAAATTTTAAATTAGAAAAATTTGTAGTTGAAAGAAGAACAAAACTTTTAAAACAGGGTGGAATTAAATTTTTTCAAAATTTTGAAGTTGGTAAAAATAAAAGCTTAGATGAATTAAAAAAAGAACATGATGCTATATTAATTGCCACAGGTGTTTACAAATCTAGAGAAATAGATATTCCAGGAAGTAATTTAGAAAATATTTTCCCTGCTATGGATTTTCTAACTGCATCAAACAGAAAAGGGTTAGGAGACAAAGTTGAACTTTTTGATAATGGTACGTTGAATGCCTTAAATAAAGATGTCGTTGTTATCGGCGGAGGAGATACAGCTATGGACTGTGTAAGAACTGCCACACGTCAAAAAGCGAGATCAGTTAAATGCCTCTATAGAAGAGACAGAGAAAATATGCCTGGATCTGCAAGGGAAGTTGCTAATGCCATAGAAGAGGGAGTTGAGTTCATTTGGTTATCTGGACCAAAAAAATTTATTGGGAATAAACAAGTGGGTGAAGTCCAAGTTAACAAAATGATACTTGGATCTGCAGATTCTTCGGGCAGAAGAAAACCTGAGATTCAAGAAAACTCAGAGTACAATATTAAAGCTGATATTGTAATTAAGTCTTTAGGTTTCGATCCAGAAAATCTTCCAGAATTGTTTTCATCAAAAGAATTGTCAGTTTCTAGATGGGGAACAATAAAAATTGATTTAAATACCATGCAAACTAATATTGATGGAATTTTTGCTGCAGGAGATATTGTTAGAGGCGCTTCATTAGTAGTTTGGGCAATTAAAGATGGCAGAGATGCTGCTGTACAAATTCAAAAATATTTAAAAGAAAAAATTATTGAAAAAAACAGTATTAAAGCCGCTTAATTATGAGTGATTATTTAAAATATTTAAAGAATAAAAAGTTATTACAAGACAACTTAGCTTACGATCCTAATACAGAACATGATGCTTGTGGAGTTGGCTTAATAGCAACAACGGATGGAAAAAAATCAAGGAAAATAGTAGAATATGGAATAGAAGCATTAAAAGCTGTTTGGCATAGAGGAGCGGTGGACGCCGATGGTAAATCAGGAGACGGGGCCGGCATGCAACTTGAAATCTCACCAGACTTTTTTAAAGAAAAAATTTTATCAACTGGGCATAAGTATGACGCAAGTAAAAGAATATGTGTAGGAATGGTTTTTTTACCCAAAACTAATTACTCAGACCAAGAAAAATGCAGAGAAATTATAGAAACGATTTTGTTACAAGAAAATTTTTCTATTTATGGATGGAGACAAGTACCAGTTAATCCAAAAGTTTTAGGAAAAACAGCTGACCAAAATAGACCAGAAATTGCTCAAGTTATATTTAAAAAAAATGAAGAGTTAGAAACTAATAATTTAGAAAGAGAATTATTTGTTACTAGAAAAAAAATAGAAAAAAAAGCAATAGAGAATCAGTTAAAAGAATTTTATATTTGTTCATTCAGCTCAAGGTCCATTGTTTATAAAGGTATGTTTTTAGCGGAAGCTCTTGCTGATTTTTATCCAGACTTAAAAGATCCAAAATTTACATCGCGGTTTGCTATTTTCCACCAAAGATATTCTACAAATACTTTTCCAAGCTGGGACCTAGCGCAACCATTTAGAACTTTAGCTCATAATGGAGAAATTAATACTGTTAAGGGAAATATAAATTGGATGAAGATTCACGAACAAGATATGTCCAGTTCACTATTTAAAAATGTTGAAGATTTGAAACCAGTTATTACAGCAGGTAGTTCAGACTCGGGAGCTTTAGATAATGTTTTTGAACTGTTAACACACTCAGGTAAGTTAGCACCATTAATCAAACTTATGATGATACCAGATGCCTGGTCTAAGAGAAGCAAAACAGTTCCAAAAAATCACCAAGATTTATTTAATTTTCTAAATAGCTCCATAGAACCTTGGGATGGTCCGGCGGCAATTTGTGCAACGGATGCAAAATGGGTCTTAGCAGCAACAGATAGAAATGGACTTAGGCCTCTAAGATACGCCATCACCTCAGATAACTTATTTTATGCTGGGTCTGAATCTGGGATGATAAAATTATCTGAAGAAAAAATTATTTCTAAAGGTAAACTAGGGCCAGGACAAATTATTGCAATAGATCTAAAACTTGGAAAGCTATATCACGATAAGGAAATCAAAGATTATATAGCTAATGATTATAAAAAATATAATAAGCAAATTATAGATCTAGATAAAAAAATTTTTACCGAAAAAGAGAAACCAGAGTTTACCTCTGAAGAGCTTAAAAAAAGACAATATTTGTCAGGTCTTAGCATAGAAGACTTGGAGCTTATTCTGCATCCGATGGCAGAAGACGGAAAAGAAGCCATAGGTTCTATGGGGGATGATACTCCAGTAGCAGTTTTATCTAATTATTACAGACCTATTTCCCATTACTTTAGACAAAATTTTAGCCAAGTAACTAATCCTCCGATTGATTCTTTGAGAGAAAATAAAGTAATGAGTCTTAAAACTCGATTTGGAAATTTAGGTAATATCTTAGATTTTGATAATTTAACTGAAGAAAATATTTATGTTTTAGAAAGTCCGATTTTAACCAATTCTCAATTTAAAAAATTTAAAAATTTATTCAAAAAAAAAATTAAAATATTAGATTGTATTTTTGACACTAACACGTCACTTAAAGAGAGAATAGAAAAGATAAAAGAAGAAGCGGAAATAGCAGTACGTGAAGGAAGTAATAATCTAATACTATCGGATAAAAAAATTAGTTCATCTCACGCAAGTATACCTTCTGTTTTGGTAGTTGGTGCAGTTCATTCACATTTAGTAAAATTAGGTTTAAGAGGATATTGTTCAATAAATGTTGAAAGCTCAGATGTCCTAGACACACATTCTTTTGCAGTTTTAATCGGTGTTGGTGCTACTACGGTCAATCCTTATCTAGCTATCGATAGCATCTATCAAAGATTTGAAAAAAAATTATTTAATAATTTTGATTTTGAGAGTTGTGTAGCTAAATTCAAAAAGTCTATAGACGATGGTTTATTAAAGATTATGTCTAAGATGGGTATATCAGTTATTAGCTCTTATAGAGGAGGGTGTAATTTTGAAGCGGTAGGCTTAAGTAGGGCCATTGTATCAGACTACTTTCCAGGCATGAGTTCTAGAATATCTGGTATCGGCATAGGTGGAATTGAAAAAAAAATTAAAAAACAACATAAAAATTTTATTTCAAATAACATTATAAACTTACCAATTGGAGGCATCTACAGGTATAGAAAAACTGGTGAACAACATCAGTTCCAAGGAAACTTAATTCATGTATTGCAACATGCCGTTGGAATAGGTTCGTATGATCATTACAAAAAATATTCTAAAGGTATTCATGATTTATCTCCTATTAGTTTGAGAGATTTACTGGAGTTTAAAGAAAAAAAAGACCCTGTAAATATTAATGAAGTAGAACCGTTGTCAGAGATTTTAAAAAGATTTGGAAGTGGGAGCATGTCTCACGGTGCTTTATCAGCAGAAGCCCACGAGACCCTTGGTATTGGAATGAACAGGATAAAAGGAGCCTCTTGTAGCGGAGAAGGAGGAGAGGATGAAAAACGTTTCGTTAGGTTGTCAAACGGAGATTCTGCCAACTCAAGAATAAAACAAATAGCTTCAGCGCGATTTGGTGTAACAATTAATTACATTAATAATTGCAATGAGATTGAAATTAAAATGGCACAAGGTGCTAAGCCTGGTGAGGGTGGGCAGTTACCTGGTTTTAAAGTTACGAAGGAAATAGCTAAGTTAAGACACTCTACACCTGGTGTTACATTAATTTCACCACCTCCACATCACGATATATACTCAATTGAGGATTTAGCTCAGCTCATCTATGATCTAAAACAAGTAAATCCTGATGCACGTATTGGGGTAAAATTAGTAGCTTCTACTGGTATAGGAACAATAGCAGCCGGTGTTGCAAAAGCTAAAGCAGATGTAATCTTGATTTCTGGTCATTCAGGAGGAACTGGAGCTAGTCCGCAAACAAGCATAAAGTATGCGGGTATTCCTTGGGAAATGGGTTTAACAGAAGCTAATCAAATTTTAACACTTAACAACTTAAGACACAAAGTAACTTTAAGAACTGACGGAGGACTTAAAACAGGAAAAGATATAGTTATGGCCGCCATGATGGGTGCTGAAGAATATGGAATGGGAACTTCATCGTTAGTTGCAATGGGATGTATATTGGTTCGACAATGTCATTCAAACACCTGCCCAGTCGGAGTTTGTAGCCAAGATAAATCATTGCGAGAAAAGTTTAACGGCACACCAGAAAAAGTTGTAAATTTTTTTACTTTTGTTGCGACAGAAGTTAGAGAAATTCTTGCATCGCTGGGATATAAATCTATCAATGAAATCATCGGAAGAACTGATCTTCTTACACAAGTAAGCAAAGGTGCGCCAAATCTCGACGATTTAGATCTTAACCCTCTTTTAGTTCAAGCTGATCCAGGAGACAACCCAAGATACTGTAAAGACAATCAGATTAACAAAGTACCAGATACTTTAGATGAAAAAATTTGGTTAGATATAAAAGAAAAAATAAACAACAAAGATAAATTTAATTTTGAATATAATATTGAAAATACACATAGATCAGTAGGAACTAGACTTTCACACTATTTATATAAAACTTATGGTGATAATAAATTAAATGAGGATTCAATAACCATTAAACTTAACGGCAGTGCAGGTCAGTCATTAGGAGCTTTTTTAATTAAAGGTTTAAAATTAATAGTTGAAGGAGATTCAAATGATTATGTTGGCAAAAGTCTATCAGGAGGAAAAATAGTTGTAAGAACCTCAAACAAAAGTAGCTTAACTTCCAACGAGAATGTAATTATTGGCAACACAGTTTTATATGGAGCTACAGCTGGAATACTATACGCTTCAGGACAAGCAGGAGAGAGGTTTGCAGTTAGAAACTCCGGTGGTCTTGCGGTAGTAGAAGGATGTGGAGCACACGGGTGTGAATATATGACAGGAGGAAGTGTAATTATTCTTGGACAAATAGGAGACAATTTTGGAGCTGGGATGACAGGAGGAATGGCTTTTATATATGATCCAGAAAATACTTTTGAAAATTATGTAAATCCAACTTCAGTTATCTGGCAACAAGTTGAGACTGACTTCTGGAAAAAGTTTTTAAAAAATAATCTTAAAGATTTTTTAAAAGAAACAAGTTCAAAAACTGCTAAAATAATTTTAGACAACTATGAAAAAGAATTACTAAATTTTAAGCAAATATGTCCAATAGAAATGCTTGATAAGCTAGATAATCCTATTACCGTAAAGTCAGATATTAAAAAAGTTAGTTAAATGAAGGCAATGAACATTACTTGTTTTGGATTTGGCCAGGTGGCAAAAAATTTTATAAAAAAAATTCATTCAGAGAATTTAAAAATTAATTTAACTGTAACTTCTAGAGATAAATCTGAAAAAAAAAAGTTTGGCAGTTTAGACTATCAAAGCCTTCATTTTTCTGAACACACCTTTGATCAAAAATTAATAGAAAATTTAAAGTCTTCAGATCATATATTGGTGTCTATAGCTCCAGTTAGAGGAGAAGACATAGTGATAAAAAATTTTCAAAATAATTTAGAGAAAAGTAAAACAAAATGGATTACATATTTGTCTGCTACCAGTGTTTATGGAAATCATAATGGAGATTGGGTGGATGAAAATAGCCATACTAAACCAACATCATCAAATGGCATAGATAGACTGAATGCAGAAAAATCCTGGTTAAATCTTGCGGAAAAAAAAATTCTTCCTATTCAAATACTCAGATTGGCAGGAATTTATTCAAATCAAAATAACATTTTAGTTAGGCTTAAAACTGGTAATACAAAAATAATTAATAAAAAAAATCAATTTTTTTCTAGAATACACGTTGAAGATATTGCGAATGTTCTATTTAAGTCTTTAAAAAATTTTAAAACAAAAGAAATCTATAATATATCTGATGACAAACCCACATCACCTGAAGAACTTATTATACATGGGTCTAAACTTTTAAATATTGAAAAACCAAAAGTAGTTGAACTGTCTACTATAGAAAGTGAAATGCTGAAAAATTTTTACAAAGACTCTAAAAAAGTTAACAATAAAAAAATGAAAGAATTTTTTAATTATAAATTAAAATATCCAACTTATATTGAGGGGCTAAACTACATTTATAACAATACTATTTAATTCTTTAATTATTTTTTTTAAGGGACTTTTATCAGATAAACTGTGATCTCCTTTTTTAATTATTACTAGTTTTTTTTTAGCACCTGTAAATATCGATAGAACTTTTCTAGAAAATGATGTCGGAACTAGTTCGTCATTTTTTCCATGAACCATAGTGACGTAAATTTTAGCAGTTATTTTTTTTGATAAAATTTTATTTTTTCTTCCATCTTTTATCAGCTGATATGTAACAGGGTATTCGTGTTGTTTTTGCTTAAATTTTGATTGTCCATGTTTAATAATACTTACGCCCTTTTCTTTAATTTCCTTTTTTATTTTTTTGTTGAACCGCTTCCACATTAACCTTTCTAGAAATTCAGGCGCAGAACCAATGCCTACAAAACCTTTAATTTGTTTTTTAAAATACTCAAATTGATTTAAAGCAATCCACGCTCCCATGCTTGAACCAATTAAAATAAAATTATTTTTTTTTATAATTTTCTCAATAGATTTTTTTGCGTCAATTGTCCATTCACTTATATTTCCTTTTGTAAACTTCCCTGATGATTTACCATGACCGGAATACTCAATAGCTAAAAAACCTAATTTATTTTTAACAGCATATTTTTTAAAAGCATGAGGTTTTTTTCCATCAATATCAGACATAAAACCTGGCAGAAAAATTATATATAGTTTTTTTTTATAATAATTGTCTATATATCTGATTTTTTTGGTCTTAGAGATTTTAAGATATTTAAATTTATTCATTATTTTTCATGTCAGGTTATAATTTTAATTTGCTAATATATAACATGACAACAAAAATTAAAGTTTTACAAGTAATTCCTAAATTAGGGTTTGGTGGTGCAGAAACAGGTTGTTATGACTTAGCTCATTTTTTAGCAGAGCAAGAGTGTAAATCATTTTTAATTACTAGCGGTGGTCAGCTTTTAAAATATGTAAGGACAGATAAAGTAAAAGTAATTCGTCTACCGGTACAATCAAAAAATCCGATAATTATTTTTGTTAATTTTATTATTATTTTTTTTATATTGTTATTATACAATATCGACATAGTACACGCTCGAAGCCGTGCACCTGCCTGGTCCTGCTTGTTGGCCTGTTTTTTTTCAAGAAAAAAATTTGTTACTACTTTTCATGGGACTTATAATTTTTCGAGTAAACTTAAACATTTATATAATAGCGTCATGGTTCGATCAAAATTAATTATTGGAGGCTCAAATTTTATTTTTAATCATATAAATGAGAATTATCAAAAATATTTAAACCCAAAAAAAAAAAAGTTAATGGTAGTTTTTAGAGGAATTAATTTAGAATATTTTAACTCAAAAAATACATCAGAACAAAAAGCAAATATTTTAGCATCGACTTGGAAAATTGATAAAAATAATTTTATAATTCTTCTTCCCGGACGCCTAACAAAATGGAAGGGGCAGGAAACATTTATAGAATCTTTAAGTTTACTCTTTGAGAAACACAACAAAAAAAATTTTCATGCAATTATTTTAGGCTCTAATCAGGGAAGAGAAATGTATTCAAAAAAACTCTTACTTTTAACTGAAAGATATAGATTAAAAAAAAAAATAACCTTTATTGATAACTGCAAAGAAATGCCATTAGCTTACAAACTAAGTGATCTTGTTATATCGAGTTCAATTGAGCCTGAGGCGTTCGGAAGAGTGGCCGTAGAAGCCCAAGCCATGAATAAACCTATTATTGCAAGTGATATTGGTGGCTCTAGAGAAACTGTATTAAATGGCAAATCAGGTTTGCTATATAAACACAACGACCAAGAAGAATTAGCTAAGACTATAAACAAAATTATGGAAATGAATAAAAAATCTTTGAGTTTAATGGGCGAACAAGGAAGAAAAAACGTGGAAAAAAAATTTAATGTCGATCAAATGTGCCAAAGCACCTTTACAGAGTACAAGAAACTACTTAAATAAAGCAAATAATGCTTAACATTCAACTTTTAGATGGAAAAAAAATATCTTTTGAAAAATCCATAAATGGATTTGAGCTTGTAAAAAAAATTAGTAAATCTCTTGAAAAAGAAGCTCTTATTATGTCTGTGGATGGAGAACTTAAAGACCTAAGTTTTGAAATTAGAAAAGATTCAAAAATACAAATCATTACATCTAAAGACAAAGAAGGATTAGAAGTTTTACGACATGATGCTGCGCATATTTTGGCAATGGCAGTTCAAGAGCTATATCCAGGAACACAAGTTACTATTGGCCCAGTAATAGAAAATGGTTTTTATTATGATTTTGCTAGAAAAGAACCGTTCACAAAAAATGATTTAATAAAAATTGAAAAAAAAATGGAAGAAATAGTAGATAGAAATGAAAAAACTTTTAGACATGTTTGGAAAAGAGAAGATGCAATAAAACATTTTAAAAAAATAGGTGAAAAATATAAAGCAGAAATCATTGAGAGTATTCCAGTTGGGGAAGAAGTTTCAATTTATAGTCATGGAAATTGGAGTGATTTATGTCGTGGCCCACATTTATCTTCAACTGGAAAAATAGGAAAAGTTTTTAAACTTATTAAAGTTTCAGGAGCTTACTGGAGAGGAGATTCAAATAATGAAATGTTACAACGAATTTACGGAACATGTTGGGCATCAAAAAAAGAATTAGAAGAATATCTTCATAGGCTAGAAGAAGCTGAAAAAAGAGATCATCGTAAATTAGGAAAAGAAATGGATTTATTTCATTTCAGAGAAGAGAGTCCTGGTGCTGTATTTTGGCATGAAAAAGGTTGGACTCTTTTTCAAAGATTAGTTGAGTATATGAGAATGAAGCAAAGATTAGCTGGATATAAAGAAATTAATACACCAGAATTATTAGATAGAAGTTTATGGGAAAAATCTGGCCATTGGGAAAAATTTAGCGAACACATGTATACCTCGGAAACGCCTGATGAAAAAATTTTTGCTATTAAGCCCATGAACTGTCCTGGCTGTGTTCAAGTTTTTAACCAAGGTTTAAAGAGCTATCGTGACTTACCTTTAAAATTATCTGAGTTTGGTAAAGTGCACCGTTATGAGCCATCGGGTGCACTCCATGGCCTCCTAAGAGTAAGAGCTTTTACCCAAGATGACGCCCATATTTTTTGTACCGATGATCAGATCACTGAAGAAACATTAAGTGTAACGAATTTAATTTTAAAAATTTATAAAGATTTAGGTTTTGAAAATGTAATATTAAAATATTCTGACAGACCAGAAAAGAGAGTTGGAGATGATAAAATTTGGGATAAATCTGAATCCGCTTTACTTACTGCTATAAAACTTTCAAAACTAGAATATACAATTAATAAAGGTGAGGGTGCTTTTTACGGTCCCAAAATAGAATTTGTATTAAGAGATGCAATAGGAAGAGATTGGCAATGCGGAACCTTACAAGTTGACCTAAATTTGCCATACAGACTTGGAGCCACGTATGTTGATAAAGATGGCAGTAAAAAAACCCCTGTTATGTTACATAGAGCTTTATTTGGTTCTCTTGAAAGATTTATTGGAATTTTAATTGAAAATTATGCTGGTAAATTACCTTTTTGGTTGGCGCCAACACAAGTTGTAATTTTACCAATAGCAGAAGAAAATAATGATTATGTAAAAAACCTATTTGAAGATCTATTTAAAGAAGGTATAAAATGCGAAGTGGATTTAAGAAATCAAAAAATTAATTACAAAATTAGAGAACATTCTTTGGCAAAAGTTCCCATGATACTAGTTTGTGGTAAAAAAGAAATCTCAGAAAATACTGTAACTCTACGAAGACTCGGTTCAGAAAAACAAGAGACTTTTAAAAGAGAAGAATTGATTCAAAATATTCTTACAGCAAATAAACTTCCCTTGAATTAAGTGTCAAATTTTAAACCAAATTATTTTCAAAGGAGAAGTAGGCCGCAAGGACCAAAGTCTAATCAACAAATAAGAGCTATCGATGTCCAGGTTATTGGTAGTGATGGAAACAATGTAGGGATCCTACCTTTAAAAAAAGCAATAGAACTTGCAAAAGAAGAGGGACTAGATCTAATCGAAATATCTCCTAATGCAAATCCACCGGTTTGTAAAATTATGGATATGGGTAAATATAAATACGATTTACAAAAAAAAACAAATATCGCTAAAAAAAAACAAAAAGTAGTTGCTTTAAAAGAAATTAAAATGAGACCGGGTACTGATGTTCATGATTATAATTTTAAAGTAAAAAATGCTAAAAAATTTTTGGTTAATAAAGATAAAGTTAAGTTCACAGTTAAATTTAAAGGAAGAGAGATGCAGCATATTAATTTAGGTAAAGATCTGATGAATAGAATTATTGAAGATACAAAAGAGGTAGGTAAAATAGAAACGCACCCTAAATTCGAGGGCAGGCAAATGATAATGATAATTCAGCCTATTTAGTAAAGATAATATCGTCTTGTAAAGAATATTTAATCTATATATAAGGCCTCAACATTTATGCCAAAATTAAAAACTAAAAGTTCAGCAAAAAAAAGATTTAGATTCACAGCTTCTGGAAAAGTAAAAAGACCACAAGCAGGTAAAAGGCATGGAATGATTAAAAGAAGTAACGCGCAAATTAGAAGACTCAGAGGTACTACGATAATGTCTGATGCAGACACTAAAATTGTTAAATCGTATATGCCTTATAACAGGTAAAAAAAATGGCTAGAACAAAACGTGGCGTAATTAGTAGAGCAAAACATAATAAAGTTTTAAAAAGAGTTAAAGGTCAATACGGTAGAAGAAAAAATACTATTCGTGTAGCTCGTCAAGCTATGGAAAAAGCAATGCAGTATGCTTACCGAGATAGAAAAACAAACAAAAGAGAATTTAGATCTCTATGGATCCAAAGAATAAATGCGGGCGCAAGAGCAGAAGGCATGACTTACGGACAATTTATAAATGGTTTAAATAAGTCTAAAATTAAATTAGACAGAAAAGTACTTGCTGAATTAGCTTACAACAACCCAGAAGTCTTCAAAACCATAGTAAAAAAAGCTCAATCCTCCCTTAACTAATTAGGGTCTTTGATTTATCCTATACTAATAAAAGGAATCAAAAAACTCTATGATTGATTTAGACAACATAAATTCTAGCTTCGAGCAAAAAATTAAATCTGTAAAATCTAAAGAAGAATTACAAATTTTAAAAACTGAATTTTTTGGTAAGAGTGGTGAAATCACAAATCAATTTAAGAGTTTAACGTCTGTAGAAGCAAATAAGAGAAAAGAATTTGCATCTTCTTTAAATAAAACAAAAGACAGCCTAACGAGTCAATTAGAAAAAAAACTTTTAGAATTAGAAACATCGGAAGTTAATGCAAAACTTAAAGACGAAAAGTTAGATGTGACATTACCAGTAAGATCATTTCAAAATGGAAAGATTCATCCTGTCTCTCAAGTGATCGATGAAATTTCATCTATTTTTTCTGAAATTGGTTTTTCTGTTGCGGAAGGACCAGATGTAGAAACGGAGTATAATAACTTTACCGCTCTAAACACTCCTGAGGAACATCCCGCAAGAGATATGCATGATACTTTTTATTTAGAAGAAAATAAAACAATTCTTTTAAGAACTCACACTTCGCCTGTACAAATTAGAACAATGTTAAACAAAAAACCACCATTCAAGATCATTGTACCAGGCAGAACATATCGATGTGACAGCGATCAAACCCACGCACCAATGTTTCATCAGCTGGAAGGTTTACACATAGATAAAAATATTACCATGAGCCACTTAAAAGGTTGTTTAGACTATTTCATTAAAGAATTTTTTGAAGTTAAAAATGTTAAAATGAGATTTAGACCAAGTCATTTTCCATTTACCGAGCCATCAGCTGAAGTTGATATCGGATACAGAATTGAAAATGGTAAAATAGTAATTGGAGAAGGAGATAAATGGTTAGAAATTCTAGGCTGTGGAATGGTACATCCAGACGTTCTTAGAAACGTGAAAATAGATCCAGACAAATACCAAGGATTTGCTTTTGGAATGGGGATTGATCGTCTTGCAATGCTTAAATATGGAATTAATGATTTAAGGGCATTTTTTGAAAATGATTATCGTTGGTTGTCTCATTTTGGCTTTGACCCTTTGGATGTACCAACTAACTATAGAGGTCTAAGTAAATGATAATTACACACTCGTGGCTTAAAGAGCATCTAAACAGTAAAGCTAATGAAGCCAAAACAATAGAACAGTTAACTAGTATTGGCTTGGAAGTTGAGGGCATTAAAGAGAACAAAGGTGAGCTCGACGAATTTAAGATTGCTAAAATATTAAAAGCCGAAAAACACCCAAACGCAGACAAACTTAAAGTTTGTGACGTAACTCTAGATGGAAAAAAAATTATCAAAGTTGTTTGTGGAGCACCCAATGCCAGAGAAGGTTTACTAACTATATATGCTCCACCTGGAGCAACAATACCTAAATCAAATTTCAAATTAAAAGTTGCTAAAATTAGAGGCATAGAATCAAGTGGCATGCTTTGTTCCGAAAGTGAATTAAATTTATCTACTAAAAGTGAGGGAATAATAGAATTAAAAAACAAAGATAACGAAATAGGTAAGAGCTATTTCAAAAACAAAGCTGAAAAAGTAATAGATATTTCTATAACTCCTAATCGAGCGGACTGTCTAGGCGTAAGAGGTATTGCAAGAGATCTAGCAGCCTCTGGTTTTGGTAGCCTAATAAAAATAAAAAAAAAACCACTAAAACAAAACTTCACACAACCTATCAAAGTTTCAATATCAAAAAGTAAAAATCAAGACTGTTTGGCATTTGGCAGTTGCTATATTAAAAATATTACCAATAAAGAAAGTCCCTCATGGCTAAAAGATAAAATTATTGCATTAGGTTTGAAGCCAATTTCAGCAGTGGTTGACATTACTAACTATGTAATGTTCGATCTAAACAGACCCTTACATGCCTACAACGCAGATAAAATTAACAAAGAGATTGTAGTAAGAAATTCAAAATTAGGAGAAAATTTTGAAGCGTTAGATAATAAAAATTATAAGCTTCAAGACGACATGTGTGTAATTTCTGATAAAAGTGGAGTTTTAGGATTAGGTGGTATAATTGGTGGAACCTCAACTTCAACGGGGCTAGATACTAAAAATATTTTATTAGAATCTGCTTATTTTTTGCCTGCATCGATAAGAAAAACATCAAAAGTGCTTAATATTAATACTGATGCAAAATACCGGTTTGAAAGAGGAATAGATCCAAACTCAATTAAGGAAGGTTTAGAACTTGCAGTAGCTTTAATAGTAAAAATATGTGGAGGTTCAGCAAGTAAATTTTCTATTACAGGTTCTGCTGACCAAAAAAATAAAACAATAACTCTAGATATAGAAAAATTTAAAAAAGTTGTTGGTATTACAATTTCACGTTTAGAAGTAAATAAAATTTTAACATCACTAGGTTGTAAAATAAAAAATAGTAAAAAAATATTAAAAGTGGAGATACCTACTTGGAGAACGGATATTTCTCAAGACATAGATTTAATCGAAGAATTAATTAGAATTAAGGGTTTTGATAAAATTGAATTAATAGAGCCTAAAAAAAAGAGAATTAAAGATACATTAAATTTTAGTCAAAAATTGTTTCACTTGTCACAAAGAGCTTTAGCATCCAAAGGCTATCTAGAAGCAATAACCTGGTCATTTACAGATTCTAAAATTGATAAACAATTTGCTAAAGGAGAAACAGAAATAAAGATTTTTAATCCTATTTCGTCTGATTTAGATGTCCTTCGTAGGTCTGTCTTTTCTAACCTTATTATTTATTTAAAAAAAAATCAGGATCGTGGTTATGAAGATTTATCTTTTTTTGAAGTAGGTCCAGTATTTTTTGGTAAAAACCCCGGGGAACAGCAAATTGTAGTCGGCGGGCTAAGGTCAGGATTGGTGAGTAGAAAAAGTTGGCTAGAAAAATCTCGAAACGTAGATGTTTTTGACATTAAAAGTGACGTGATTAGGACTTTAATTGATTTAGGCTTAGAGGAAAGCGATCTTTTTGTAAGCGATAACACAAAGAACTGCTATCACCCAGGAAGATCAGGATCTGTGAATTTAAAATCTGAAAAAGGACCGCACCTCGCGTACTTTGGTGAATTACACCCAGCAATAATTAAAAATTTAGATTTTAAAGAAAAAAATATTTTTGGGTTGGAGATCTTTTTAAAAAATATTCCAAAACCAAAAGAAAAAGCACGAGTTAGCAAAAAAAATTATATAACTTCTGATTTTCAAAAATCAGAAAGAGACTTTGCTTTTGTTATTGATAAATTTTTCAAGGTAGGAGAGCTTGAAAATATAATAAAAACAATAGATGATAATATTATAAAAAAAGTAATAACCTTTGATGTTTTTGAAGGACAAAATATACCGGAAGGAAAAAAATCAGTGGCAATAAATGTTGTAATTCAATCCCAAGATAAAACACTTACAGAGAGTGACTTAGATCTGATAAGTCAAAAAATAATAAAAGCTGTTAGAGAAAAAACAGGTGCAACAATTAGATCCTGATGTCTGATATAGAAAGAATACGTAATTTCGCTATAATTGCACATATAGATCATGGAAAATCTACAATTGCAGATCGTATTATTCATAAGTGTGGTGGTTTAACAGATAGAGAAATGTCAGCTCAAGTTCTTGACTCCATGGACATTGAAAAAGAAAGAGGAATAACAATTAAGGCTCAAACTGTAAGATTGAACTACAAAGCAAAAGATGGAAAAGATTATATTTTAAATATTATTGATACACCGGGTCACGTAGACTTTAGTTATGAAGTCAGTAGGTCTTTGTCTGCCTGTGAAGGTTCTTTATTGATAGTTGATAGCACACAAGGTGTTGAAGCTCAGACATTAGCAAACGTTTATCAGGCATTAGAAATTAATCATGAAGTTGTTCCTGTATTAAATAAAATAGATCTACCAGCTTCTGACATAGGCAAAACTAAAAAAGAAATAGAAGATGTAGTAGGAATTGATACGTTGGGCGCAATTAATTGCTCTGGTAAAACAGGAGAAGGCATTGATGATATTTTAGAATCTATTATTAAAATTTTACCACCTCCAAAAGGTGTTGAAAATAATAAATTAAAATCACTACTAGTTGATAGTTGGTATGACAGTTATTTAGGAGTAGTTATTCTAGTGAGAATAATTGATGGACAAATTAAAAAAGGAATGAAAATAAAATTAATGTCTAACGATCAAGAATATGTAATTGAAAAAGTTGGAGTTTTTACACCAAAAGCTGTAGACATAGATCAGCTAAGGTCTGGGCAGATTGGATTTATTATTACCGGCATCAAATCGCTTTCAGAGACAAAAGTAGGCGACACAATTTGTGACGCTGCAAACCCTGTAGATGAGCCTCTACCTGGATTTAAACCTAGCAAACCTGTAGTTTTTTGTGGGCTTTTCCCCATAGATAGCTCTGAGTATCAAAAATTAAAAGATGGTTTAGCTAAATTACGATTAAATGACGCAAGTTTTTCTTATGAAGCAGAGTCTTCAAGTGCACTTGGATTAGGTTTCAGATGTGGTTTTTTAGGATTGTTACATTTAGAAATAACAACAGAACGACTTGAAAGAGAATTTGATGTAAACTTAATAACAACTACGCCTGGGGTAATTTACAAAGTACATAAAGCAAAAGGGGAAATCATGGATCTACAGAATCCTTCTAATATGCCAGACCCAACATATATAGAAAAAATTGAAGAACCATGGATTAAAGCCACCATTATTACACCTGATGAATATTTAGGAACTATCATTAAAATTTGCCAAGACAAAAGAGGAATCCAAACTAACTTAACCTATTCTGGAAATCGTGCAGTTTTATCTTACGATCTACCACTCAATGAAATAGTATTTGATTTTAACGATAGACTGAAATCTGTATCCAGTGGTTATGCTAGCTTTGAATATGAAATTACTGGCCACAAGGAAGGAGATTTAGTTAAATTAAGTATTCTTGTAAATACAGAACCTGTTGATGCTCTAGCAATGATCATTCATAAAGATTTTGCTGAAAAAACTGGAAGGCAAGTTTGTGAAAAATTAAAAGATCTTATACCTAGACACAATTTTATGATCCCAATTCAGGCTGCTATAGGAGGAAAAATTGTAGCAAGAGAATCTATAAAAGGATTTTCAAAAGATGTACTTACCAAAATACATGGGGGTGGTGCTGGAGATCGTAAGAAAAAATTATTGAAAAAACAAAAAAAAGGAAAAGCTAGATCCAAACAATTTGGTAGAGTAGAAATACCCCAAGAGGCTTTTATTGGTGTTTTAAAAATTAACAAAGAACCTTAATGAAAAAACTGTTTATCATTTCAAATGAAAGTATTTCATTACAAGGTGGTAAATTTTATTGTGATAATATAGATCTTAAATCTACACCAGAAGGTTTAAATAAAAAATTTGAAGTAAATTTATTAGCAAGAAAATCTAAAAAAAAAAGAACCCACGAAATAAAAATAAAAAAAATTAAAATATTTAACAATATTTTTTCTTACATTTCATCAATGTTATCTGCTTTAAAAGATGAAGAGGCCAAATACTTGATAATTTCAATTTCACCCTATACATTTATAATGTCTTTGTTGATTAGACTATTAGGGAGAAAACCTATTGTTTATTTAAGAAGTGACGGGTATAGTGAATATAAAGCAATAGTAGGTAAAATTGGACCTATAATTTACCACTTCATGTTTAGTATTACGGCTACAATTTCAAACTTAATAAGTTGCAGAAACTATATCCTTAGAGGAAAAAAAGGAAAAATTATAAGTCCATCTCAACTGGATTCAATTTGGTTAAGAAAATCAAAAAAAATAGAGATAAAAAATTTTAAATTATTATATGTTGGAAGAATAAGAATAGAAAAAGGCATATATTCACTTACAAATTTAATTAAAAGTAAAAAAGATATTTTTCTAACGATAGTAGGTGCTGAAAAAAATTCATTATATAAAATAAATCAAAACAATATAAAAATACTTCCTACTCAAAAAAATAAAAATAAATTAATAAAATATTATGATGATCACAATATATTAATTTTACCTTCATTTACCGAAGGGCATCCAATGGTATTGCTTGAGGCATTAGCTAGAAGAAGACCTGTAGTTATTTTTGATGAAATCAAACATGTTATTGGAGATAAAAAAGGAATTTTTGTTTCAAAGAGAAATTTTTTAAGTTTTTTAAGTACGCTTAATAATATTAAAAAGAATTATAAAAAAATTCAAAAAGACATGAAAAAAAATAAACTTCCAACAAATAAAGAATTTATTGAAAAATTTGTTAAGTTTATTAATGATTTCAACTAGGAGAGGTGGCCGAGCGGTTGAAGGCGCACGCTTGGAAAGCGTGTATACGGGCAACCGTATCAAGGGTTCGAATCCCTTTCTCTCCGCCATTATTTTGTGCACACACCAAATACGAGTTTTATTAAATTAAACGAATCAAGTAATAATATTCCTAAGGTGGTGGAGGGAGACTGAAGCCACCTTACCCAATTACGCTCTCTTCACAGAAACCACATCTAAATTAGCTGTCTTTTTTATTAGTTTAATTGTTTGCACAATATTCATCACAAGAGTTTTTTTTAGTGGTCCATATGCATGAATAAGTTTTTTATTAGATAAGGCTACAGCAACATGCCCTTCCCAATAAATAATATCATTTTTCTTTAAATTTTTAAAATTTATATTTTTTTTAAAAAATTTGAATTGTTGACCACTATCTCTAGGGCAAAATTTGTTATTAAAATTTAAGCATACCTGCACTAGCGCCGAGCAATCAATTCCCTTAAAAGTTTTTCCACCCCATTTATATTTTACATTTTTAAAAATTTTTATATCATTAAAAATGTTTTTATTTTTAAATTTAAGAGGCTTTATATTTTTTATTTCTATCCATTTATTTTGAAACTTAGCAAACTTTGAATTTATTTTGTCTACTTTAATTTTAGCAATATAGGGAAGTCTTCCAATCTTATTTTTAAAATTGGGTTCTTTATAAATATTCGCATGTAAAGTAGAAACTTTATGAGTTGGTTCTAAGTAAGAAGCAAATTTTCTTCTTCTTGTGTAGCCTATATATTCATCTTCTTTAATTTTAATCTTTATCCACTTTTTAGATTTATTAATTACCTTAAAGGTTTCACCGTAAACCATTTGAGTAACTATCTCTGATTTAGGAAAAGGTTTTTTACGAAGGTTAATTAAAGAATAATTATTTGAAAAAAGTTTATTCATTTAAATTCAATTTTTTTCTAATTAAAAGTAAGCAAATTAATGAAGGAATTACCATCAAGGCTGTAATAATAAAAAATATAATCCAATTACCATTTAACCAATCCACCATCATGCCCGAAGAAGAAGCAAAAAGTGTTCTACCAGCGGTACCAATTGAAGCAAGCAAAGCATATTGTGTTGCTGTGTAATTTCTATAAACTAAAGCGGAAATAAATCCTACAAATGCAACAGTTGCAAATGCAGCAGCCAAATCATCTATTAGAACAGTAAATGCGAACATGATTTCAGAATTACCAACCCAAGCTAAAATAGAGAATAAAATATTTGTTAAGGCCATAAATATACCGGACAAAAACATAGCTTTAATCAAACCCATTCGAACGGCAAATAATCCACCAAGTAAAGTAAACACAACAGTGGTGAGCCAGCCAATCCCTTTTGAATACAACGCTATATCAGTTTTAGAAAATCCAATTTCTTTATAAAATACTATGGACATTCTTCCAAGAAAGGCTTCTCCTATTTTAAACAAAAAAATAAAGCCAAGTATTGAAAGAGCCACACTGATTGTATTCTTTTTAAAAAAACTTAATAATGGATTAATTACAGTACCGTAAAGCCAAGCAAAACTTTTAGTAAAATTATTAGAAAATCCAATTTTGTCTAACATTTTTTTATCAACTACACTTTGAAAATTTATTTTTTTTTTAGAGTTTTTTTCTGGGATGAAAAGTAAAGCTACGCTACAAAGTGTTATAATTCCCGAGAGTATTAAAAAAGAGATTTGCCAATAATTTTGTACCCCTTGTTTTTGAAGTATGTCAGCGCTAAGCAAGGATACCAATCCTCCAATTTTATAACCCGTCCACCAACCAACTACTGACATAGCCGCTCCAGCAGCCAAAAGGTTTTTTTCATTTTCTGCTATTTGTTCAATTCTTAAAGCGTCAATTGTTATATCTTGAGTAGCGGAGGATATTGCAATACCCAATCCTACGGCAATTACTAACCATAAATTTTTAGTAGGATCTAACAAACTCCAGATTAATAAAGATATAAAAATAATTAATTGCATCAAAATTATCCATGATTTTCTATGACCTATTTTTTTGGACAAAAATGGCAGATGTAATCGATCAATTAAAGGAGCCCATAAAAAATTTATCGCATATACTCCAAAAATTAATCCGGCCCACCCAATTGTAGTTCTGCTTAAATCATTTTCCTTTAGCCACAAACTTAAAGCACTACCTATTAACACCCATGGAAAGCCACTCATTATGCCAAGTAATAAAATTCTTAACATTCTTCGATCTAAATAAGGTTTGATAAAGTTTGATAAATCCATTTAATTTAATCTCTCCAAAATGAAGGAAGGAATAATATTAAGACTGCAAATAACTCTAATCTTCCAAGTAGCATACCAAACGATAATATCCACTTCGAAAGCTCTGGTACAGATTTGAAGTTTCCATTTGGCCCTATTACCTCACCAAGGCCCGGACCTACGTTTGATATTGATGTTGCTGCTCCAGAAATTGAAGATAAAAAGTCAAGGCCAGTTATAGAAAGCAACATTGCAATTAAAATAAATATAAACAAATAAGCAAAAATAAAAATAATTATTGAATTCATGTAGTCATCGGTAATTTTTTGATTATTATATTTTAAAATAAATATACTATTTGGATAAATTATTTTCTTAATTTGATTATTTATAAACAAGAATAATAATTGAAATCTAAATATTTTTATTCCACAAGCTGTTGATCCCGCACACCCTCCTATAAACATTAGAAATAGAAAAAAAATTAATGGAAACTTTCCCCATAAACTAAAATCATTAGTTACAAATCCAGTTCCAGATAAAATGGAAACAACATTAAAAGAAGATATCCTTATTTTTTCGACTAGTAAATTACCGTCACTGTTAAATAGTAAATATAAAAACATGATAAAAGTAGAAAAAATAAAAAGATAAACCAATCCTTTAATTTGTATATCTTGAAAAAAAATTTTCTTGTTTCCTTTTATAAATTTCAAGTAAGAGATAAACGGTATACTTCCTAAGATAATAAATATTGTTGCAATTATTTCTATGTTTGGGTTTTTAAAATAACCTATAGATTCATTATGCGTTGAGAAACCACCTGTAGCAATTGTTGTCATTGCGTGAGCAATGCTATCAAAAATATTCATGCCAAGAATTCTGTAAAAAAAAGCACAAGATAAGGTCAAAATTAAATATGTAGAAATTATAATAAAAGCAACCTGGGTAGCTCTTGGCAGAATTTTCTCTGGTTTTTCTGAACTTTCTATTTTAAATAATTGCATGCCTCCAACCTTTAAAAGAGGTAGCACAGTAATAGCCATTACAATTATTCCGACACCGCCAAGCCATTGCATAATAGCTCTCCACAGCAATATACTTTTAGGCGACGTATCTAAATTTGTAATTACAGTAGAACCAGTAGTGGTTATTCCAGACATGCTTTCAAAAAATGAGTCGCTGAATGAAAAATTAAGATCAGAAAGAACAAAGGGTATCGAGCCAAAAAGAGCTACCGCAACCCATGCAAAAGTAGAAAATAAAAACGTTTGCTTAAGATTTAGTTGATATTTTTCCTGTAAGTTAGCCAATACAAACATTACACCAATTAAAATTGTAATAAATGAAGATGATAGAAAGCTATGACTATTTTCCTTGTAAAATATCTGCACCCCATAGGGCACCAACATAAAAAAACCTAAGATGATTAACAAAGTTCCGATTATAAAAAAAACTGTTTTGTTCGAAGTCATGATAAAAAATAGATTATTTAAATGCCTATGAAATTCAACTTATTATCTTGTAATTATATCTGTATTTTATCAATAAAATTTAATAAACCACTCTTATGCTTGATGTTAATTTAATTCAATCAACTTCTTCTTGGCCTTTTGTTGAAATTAGAAAACTTTTAAAAGACAGAAAAGATTTAATAAAATCTAAAAATAAAATAACCTTTCAAACTGGTTATGGCCCTAGCGGCTTACCACACATTGGCACATTTGGAGAAGTAGCTAGAACCACTATGATGATAAATGCCTTAAAGCATATTCAAAATATTGAAACTGATCTTATTACTTTTTCCGATGATATGGACGGTTTGAGAAAAGTACCGGACAATATACCGAATGATAAAATACTATACGAAAATCTTGGCAAGCCTTTAACCAGTATTCCAGACCCATTCAACAAATTTGATAGCTTCGGAGAACACAACAACGAAAAGCTTAAAGATTTTTTAAATAAATTTAATTTTAAATTTAACTTTAAGAGTTCAACTGAAAATTATAAAGGTGGAAAATTTAATAATTCATTAATGCGTGTTTTAGAAAAGTATGATGAAATTATGGAAATTATTTTGCCAACTTTAAGAAGTGAGAGAAAAAAAACGTACTGTCCATTCCTACCGATATGTCCAAACACAGGTAAAGTTTTAGAAATTGCTCTTTTAGAAATGAATAAAAAAAAGGGTACAATTATATTTGATAACAATGGAAAAAAATTAGAAACTCAAATAATAAATGGAAATTGTAAATTGCAATGGAAAGTAGATTGGGCTATGAGATGGTTTACTTTTGACGTAGATTTTGAAATGTATGGAAAAGATTTAACAGAAAGCGCAATACTCTCAAATAAAATTTGTAAAACTTTGGGCAAAAGACCGCCAAATGGATTTGTCTATGAATTATTTTTAGACGAAAAAGGTGAGAAGATATCTAAATCAAAAGGCAATGGAATCACAATAGACCAATGGCTAAGATATGCCTCACCTGAAAGTTTATCACTTTACATGTATCAAAATCCAACACGTGCAAAAAAATTATATTCTGAAGTTGTCCCAAAAGCAGTTGATGAATATCTTTCATTAATTGAAACTTTTCCCAATCAAGAAATTAAAAAACAATTATTAAATCCTATTTGGCATGTTCATGATGGAAATCCTCCTAAAGAAAAAATGGTTATGACTTTTTCTATGCTTTTAAATTTAGTTGGTTCTAGCAACGCAGAAAGCAAAGAAATTTTATGGAAGTTTATACAAAGATTTCACACAGATATTAAGCCTGAAAATCATCCTATTTTTGATCAATTGACGGAATACGCAATTAACTATTTTAGAGATAAAGTAGAACCAAATAAAAAGTATAAACTTGCTAATGACAGCGAAAGGAAAGTTCTTATGAATTTGGCAAAAAAACTGGAGCTTATTACGCAAGACATGAAACCAGAAGATATACAAACCTTAGTATACTCAACAGGCAAAGAAAATGGATACGAGGAAAAATTAAGAGAATGGTTTATATTAATTTATGAAGTACTTTTTGGAAGTAAGGATGGGCCAAGAATGGGTTTCTTCATAAGTTTTTTTGGCGTTAAAGAAACAATTGAATTAATTAATCAAAAAATAAAAAATAAATAAATGTTTTCTCTTTTAAGACCTTATATTTTTGGTTTAGACCCAGAGGCTGCTCACGATCTAGCAATTAAGTCCCTAAAGATTAATTTTGTACCAAAGAGTTTTTTTAGGGTAGAGGGCGAAGAAATACTAAATATAGAATTATTTAAAAAAAAATTAAAAAACCCAATTGGATTAGCAGCCGGTTTTGATAAAAGTGCTGAAGTTTATAATTCTTTATTTAAGCTTGGCTTTGGCTTCGTTGAAGTTGGAACAATTACACCAAAAAGACAATTAGGAAATCCCAAACCTAGAGTATTTAGGCTTGAGAAAGACAAAGCAATGATCAATAGACTAGGCTTTAATAACGATGGTGTAGAAATAGTTTCAGATCGTTTAGCTAAAAATACACCTGAAGATTTTTTAGGAATTAACATAGGTCCAAATAAAGACACAAAAGATAAGACGTTAGACTTTTTAGAATGCTTTGATAAGCTAAACAAACTAGCTAGTTATATTACTATTAACATTTCTTCACCAAATACTGAGGGTTTAAGAAACTTTCATGAAGAAAAACTGCTATCCAATCTCCTAAGCAAACTTAATGAATTAAAAAAAAATAAAAAAATTAAATGTCCGTTAGTCATAAAGTTATCACCGGACATAATGAAAGAAGAAATTAGCAATATTAATGAGCTTATATTGAAGTTTAAAATTGATGGAATAGTACTAACAAATACTTCGAATCAAAATAGAGAAAACTTATCTGATATAAAAAAAAATGAGACCGGTGGCCTTTCAGGGCTTCCATTGCAAAAACTTTCATTAAAATTTATTAAAAATTTCTACAAATCTAATAAGGGAAGAGTACCTATTATTGGTGTTGGGGGTATTGATAGCGGGCAAAGTGCTTTTGAAAAAATTGTAGCTGGAGCTACGGTAATTCAGCTCTATACTGGTATGGTTTATAAAGGTCCCGGGGTGGTAAAAAATATTAAAAAAGAATTAATAGAAATTTTAAAAAAAGAAAAAATAAATAATATCCAAGAAGCTATCGGTATTAATTCTTAATTTTTTTTGAATATCTAAAGTGATGAATTAATTCTCTAATGTAAGAAAAAATAAAACCTGTAAAAACAACAAACACAACAGATAAAGATGCATAAATTACGGGTGAGTTTTTTGCTAAATTTATTATTAAAAGGGTTAATTCAGAATTAAAATCAGGCATTGGTATAATTCTTAAAAAATCAGTACTTTTATTAAATATAAATGTTTTTACACCCATAAAAATTCCAATTGCTATTAATAAAATAGCCAACAATGCTTTATATTCTGTTGCATTTAATTTTTCAGAAATTTTTAACCCTATATGTAAACCTATGATTGATCCAAATAACAAAAAAGAAACCAATACAAGATCAATAGATTTAAACTGAACAGCATGTGCTATAACTACAAATCCTGTAATAAAAATAGTAACGAACAAAGAGGTTCCTGGAATTAATTTGGTTGGCATACCAATTAAATAAATCATTGCTGGAACCATTAAGAAAGCCCCACCAATTCCCATAATAGATGCAAACAAACCAACAACAAATCCCAAAATGATCGGCGTTAATGCGCTTTCGTATACTTTAGACTTACTAAATCTTATTCTAAATGGAAGTCCATGAATCCAATAATGAGTATGCAATTTTTTTTTAAGTATTATTTTTTTTTTTAAAGCGGTTACTTCTTTAACTCCTTCAGCAAAAATAAGCGTTCCTATGATTACTAGCAAGTAAACGTAAAGCAATGCTATTATAGTATTAATATTACCAATTTCTTTTAGATATTTAAAAATTTGCATTCCTAAAATAGCACCAGCAAGTCCACCAATCACAATCATAAAACCCATTTTGTAATCTAAAGTTTTTTTATACCAATGAGTAGTAGCTCCAGAAACTGATATCCCTAAAACAGTATTGGCGACATTAGCCACAGCATAAGTTGCCGGTATTCCTAAAAAAATAAGAATAGGGGTCATTAAAACACCTCCACCTATGCCAAATATTCCTGATAAAAAACCAACAGCAAAGCTCAAAACCAAAATTGTAATGACGCTAACTTGAACTTGAGCAATAGGTAAGTAAAAGTCCATTAAATTTAATATTATTTGGTTGTTTCATTGTCAATCTAGATATATTAACTTGACCATACTAAACACAGGAATTATACAATTATCAAAATTTATTTATGTCTAAAAGATGCGAACTTACAGGAGTATCACCTTTAAAAGGTCATAACGTTAGTCACTCCAATAACAAGACCAAAAGAAGGTTTTTGCCTAATTTAAAAAAAGTTACTTTCAAAAGTGATAAATTAAATAAAAATATTTCATTAAAAGTCACAAACGCAGCCGTTCGTTCAGTTGATTTTAAGGGTGGTCTTGATCAGTATTTAAAATCAGTAAAAAAACAAAAACTTTCTAAAAAAGCTCAGAAATTAAAAGTTAGCATTAACGTAACAACTTAGTGTCTGGAGATATAAAATTCAATAAAAGTTTATTTTTACTACTCTCAATTCTTATGGGTGTAGTTATTATCGTTTCAAATTATCTTGTACAGTTTCCAATAAGTAAATTTAATTTACAAAATATACTTACCTATGGAGCGTTCAGTTATCCTATAACATTTTTAATAACTGATTTGGCAAATAGAAGATTTGGAAAAGAAAAAGCTAGAAAATTAGTATATTTTGGTTTTATATTTGGAATTTTATTAACGCTTTTTGTTTCTACAAATTTTGAAGATGTTATATCAATTAGAATAGCCATAGGATCGGGTGCAGCTTTTCTAGTTGCACAGCTTATAGATATAGAAATTTTTCAAAAATTTAGAAATAATGTTTGGTTTATAGCTCCGATGACCTCATCAATCTTGGGCTCAATTATTGATACGTTTTTATTTTTTTCGATTTCTTTTTTAGGAACAGGCATCCCTTGGATAACTCTTGCTTTCGGAGACTTATTTGTAAAAATTTTAATGGCTTTTTTGATGTTAATACCTTTTAGATTACTAATAATAAAAATACGCGATCAAAATAAAAGAGAAATTTTTTAAATATATTATAGCTAGATACTTAAAAATATTAATTTAGTGAATAGTTTTTTTTTTATCTTTACTAAACAAATTAGTTAGTTGATTAATCATAACGTCCCCAAGATCTTGAACGTCTGCAATTTTAATTGCTTTATTATAATATCTTGTAACATCATGACCAATACCAATAGCTAATAATTCTACAGAAGAACTTTTTTCTATCCATTTTACTATTTGTTTGAGATTATTTTCTAAAAAATCACTTGCATTTGTAGATAAAGTAGAATCATCTACCGGTGCACCATCAGATATAACCATTAGTATTTTTCTTTCTTCTTTTCGTTTGAGAACTTTATTGTAAGCCCATTTTAAAGCTTCCCCATCAATATTTTCTTTTAAAAGTCCTTCTTTAAGCATTAGACCCATATTATTTTTTGACTGCCTCCAAGGAGTGTCAGCAGATTTATAAACAATATGTCTCAAATCATTTAAGCGTCCGGGAGACAGAGGTTTTTTATTACTTGTCCATTTTTCCCTGCTTTGCCCACCTTTCCAGTGTTTAGTAGTGAAGCCTAAAATTTCAACTTTGACTGAGCATCTCTCCAAAGTCCTTGCCAAAATATCAGCACATATCGCTGCTACAGAAATTGGTTTTCCACGCATAGATCCAGAATTATCAATTAGAATAGTCACTAACGTATCTTTAAATTTTATGTCTTTTTCTTTTTTAAAAGAGAGTGAATTAAGGGGGTCCATAATAATTCTTGTTAACTTTGAGGCGTCCAGCGATCCTTCTTCTAAATCAAACTCCCACGACCTATTTTGCTTCGCCAACAGCTTTCTTTGGAGTTTATTAGCTAACTTGGATATAAAATTTTTTAAATTTAATAGTTGTTGGTCTAAGTTCTGTCTTAATCTTAAAAGCTCTTCTTCACTTTCCAATTCTTCGGCGGCAATAACCTCATCAAACTCTTGAGTATAAGATTTGTATTTTGAATCTCCAAAGTTCTTATTTGCTATTTTTCTATTGTTTGTAGAATTAAGGGGATCTTCCTCTTCATCAACCTCAATCTCTTTGTCAATTTTAGACGACAACTGATTAATGTCAGGTAAATTACTATCTATAGACATTTCATTATTTTCACCATCTTTTGAACTTTTATTATTTTCATCTTTTGCTTTATTTTCTAAATTATTAGCATCTTTTTGATCATTTTCTTTTTGATCGGAATCAATATTTTCATCTATTTTTAATTGTGAAATTATCTTAGAAATTAAAGCATTAAATTTTTTCTGATCTAAAAGTGAATTATTCAGTGTCTCCAGTTTGTCTTTTAATTTAGTGTCAAATTTTTTTTTATATTTTTTATATTTATTTTCTGAATCTTTACTTTTATCAAATTTAGAAATATTACTTCTTAAATAGTATTCAAAAGCATCTAAAAATTCGGAATCATTATTGTTATTTTCGTCTTTTTTTTTATTTTTTATTTCGTAAAAATAATTTAAGTTCTCTTTAATACCTTTGAAATACGAGGATCCTATATTCTCATACCTAACTTTTTCAGCAGCTGCATATAATAGTTTTGATATATTACCTTGAGGTTCAAAAGTATTATAAATATTTACATCTGAACATTTTAACCTTAAAGCCTCAGAATCTGCCAAAGCTCTAGTTTTAATATAATCAATTTTATTATCTATATTCTCAAGGTTTGGAAGACTGATAGTTTTTTTATTTTGTGTATTTACTTCTTTGCCAAATATCACTTCTATGCACTCATCTCCGGCAATTGATTTAATTGTAGAGGTGATTGCTTTTTTAAAATTTTCTATTATTTCAGTTTTTTTTTCCATTTAGGAAATAGTGACATTTATTGATGATTCTGGTAGATCATCACCAAAACACCTTTGGTAGTACTCGGAAATAATTTTTTTTTCCATATCGTCACATTTATTCAGAAAAGTTAATCTAAAGGCATAACCATGGTCGTTAAATATCTTTGTATTTTCAGCCCAGTGCAAAACTGTTCTAGGACTCATAACTGTAGATATGTCTCCATTCACAAAACCTTTTCTTGTTAGGTCTGCAACTTTAATCATATTCGATATTTTTTCTTTTCCTTCTTTAGTATTGTAAGTTTTATTTTTTGCCAAGATTATTTCCAACTCTTTTTCAAAAGGTAAATAGTTCAGAGTTGTTACAATATTCCATCTATCCATCTGACCTTGATTAATTTGTTGAGTTCCATGATAAAGCCCAGTCGTATCACCAAGACCTATTGTATTAGTTGTTGCAAACATTCGAAAATAATCATGTTGGCTAATAACTTTATTTTTATCAAGCAATGTAAAATTTCCTTCACTTTCAAGTACCCGTTGAATAACAAACATTACATCTGGTCTTCCAGCATCATACTCATCAAATACTAGCGCAACTGGATTTTGTATCGACCAAGGTAAAATTCCCTCTTTAAATTCTGTAATTTGTTTACCATCTTTTAAAACGATCGCATCTTTTCCAATAAGATCTATTCTACTAACGTGACTATCTAAATTAACTCTTACGCACGGCCAATTCAATCTTGCTGCGACTTGCTCTATGTGAGTAGATTTCCCCGTCCCATGATAACCTTGAATCAAGACCCGTTTGTTGAATGCAAATCCAGACAATATGGCTAAAGTTGTGTCTCTATCAAATTTATAATTCTGATCAATTTTTGGAACAAATTCATTTTCTTCTGAAAATGCATCTATTTCCATATCCGTATTTATCCCAAAAGTTTGTTTTACAGATATTTTAATATCTGGTTTCTTAAAATTTATTAAATTTGTCACTTTTTTTTCCCTACTGTCATTTTAAGTTGACTATATGCCAGAGTAATTGTTTTTAATTTATCTTCAAATTTTTTACTTCCTTGGTTTTTATCAGGATGATATTTCTTTACAAGAGTTTTAAATTGCTTTTGAATTTCCTCCCATTTGGTGTCATATTTTAGCTCCATAACATCAAGCGCATCCCTATCGGTGTTACTTAATTGAGTTTTTGTAAAATCTTTAAAACTTGCTGATTTGAAGATATTTAATTTATCTTCTAAAGCATTATTCCAAAGAATATTAAAAAAGTTATCAGAGGAACTAAAACTTTTTGTCGCTTTGTGCCAAGTTAAATCTGATTTAATAAAATATTCAACTTGTTGATCGCTCATATCTGAAAAATAATTCCATTTTTTATTAAAAATTTTAATATGTTCTAGACACAATAATCTGTACTTTTTACTGTTATCTTTTTCTAAAGGAGCTCTATAGCTACCGATCTGATCACAATTTTCCCAATCACAAATAATTTTCATATAAAAAAAGTAGTTATATAGTAAATTAAGATTATATGAATGATTTTTTAAGTCATATAGAAAATAAAATTAAGAAAAACATTAAAGTGGAAAAAATTTTAATAATAGATGACAGCAATCGACATAAAAAGCACAAATTTTTTGACTCTGAAAAATACCATCTAAGGCTTGAAATTAAATCTACTTATTTAAGCTCGTTAAATAAAATTATAGCTCAGAGGCAAATCATGTCACTACTAGCGAAAGAGTTAAAAACTAAAATTCACGCACTAGAAATAAAGATTAAATAATTTTATTAAATACTTTCTTTAATTCAGTGCTTGAAATTTTGCACATATTTGGTTGTGTTGTTAGACCAATTTTTTTTAACAATATAAAATTAATTTTTCTATCATTATTTTTTTTGTCGGCACACATATAGTTAGCAATTTTATTATATTCATTTTTTTTAAAATATTTTTTAATATCATATTTTAAATTATTGATGCTATAAATCTGTTTTAATTGGTTAAGAGTTTTTAAACTACATAATTTTTTTATATAAGATAATTTAGCAGCCATCATCATACCCATAATCACAGCTTCACCGTGATTTATTCTTTTTGAATAATTGTTTTGTGCTTCGATTGCATGAGCAAAAGTATGACCAAAATTTAGTATCATTCTAATATTTTTTTCATAAACATCCTTATTAACAAAATGAATTTTAATTTTGCAACTTTCAATAATTGCTTTTTTTAAAAAATTTAAGTCTGTATTTACTAACAAATGTTTTGAATTATTTTTGAGCCAATTAAAAAAATTAGTATTTAAAATTAAAGAGTGTTTTAAAACTTCAGCATAGCCACAAACTAATTCTCTTTTTGGTAAACTTTTTAAAATTTCAACATCAGAAATAACCACTTTAGGTTGGTAGAATGTTCCAATTAAATTTTTACCAAGCATTGAATTCACACCTGTTTTTCCACCAATAGAAGAGTCTACTTGAGCCAATAAAGTTGTAGGAATATTTATGAAGTTGATTCCTCTTTTTATAATACTCGCGGCAAAAGCACTGTAATCACCTAAAATACCTCCACCTAATGATATTAAAACATCATTTCTATTAAAATTATTTGCAAGGCAGTTCTCCACAAGTTTATTTACATTTATAAATGACTTAAATTTTTCATTCACTGAATATTCAAATGTATAAACAGTATATTTTTTTAAATATTTTTTTAGTTTAATTTTAAATTTATTTGGTACATTTTTATCAACTATTAAAGCAACTTTTTCAGCACCAGGACATAAAATTTTAATTTGGTTAGAGATTTGACTTAAAATATTTCTGCCTATAATTACAGAGTAACTTGAGCTTAAATTTTTTACTTTCAGTTTAGTTCTTTTCATAAAGTATAATTATTTTTTTTGCTATTAAGTTGGCAGATAAATCGCTACAGTCTATCTTATAGTTAGCAAGAGAGTAAGTGTCTTTTCTTTGTTTGTATATTCTTTCTAAATCCAATCTAATATTTTTATTAATTAATAAAGGTCTTTTTTTTGAATCAATAAGTCGTTTCTCAAGCAGACCTATGCTTAAATCGAGCCAAAAACTTTTGGTATCTAAAATAACACAATCTCTAATTTTTGCATTCATGAAGGCTCCACCCCCTAAAGATATGACTTTGTTTTTCTTTTTAACTTCTTCAAGTGTAATTTTTTCTTCAAATTCTCTAAAAAAAGCTTCTCCTTTTTTTTCAAAAATTTTTTGGACAGTTAAATTGAGCTTTTTTTCGATGATTTTGTCTATATCTATAAACTGCATAGAAAGTTGCTTTGATATAGCCCTACCTATGGTTGATTTACCAACACCCATCATTCCAGTCAAAGTAAGGTTTTTTTTCAATTAAATTCCTGATTTATAATTTGATTTATCATAAATTTGTCTTATTTATTCAGTTTAAAGATATTTAAAAACTATGCAATTTAATTACAATAGTCGCCTTAGCTCGAAAGTATCAACAAAAAGAAAAATAATAATTTTTTTTTTATATGTATTTGCTTTTTTACTGATCTTATTTTTACTTAGTAAATTTAATTTTCCAGCGCCAAACCAAGAAATTAAAAAAAATATTACTAATGAAATTATTAAACTTAAATAAAAAGTTCTTTTTTTCATTAATTATATTTATTTTTTTTACACCTCTTCTATCAGAAGATAGTGTTGATATATGGAAAAAAGAAAATTTAAATAAAAAAAATAATACGTCCGATAAAAAAAATAATTCTTTAGAAAAATCAGTATCAAAAATTAACATTAACACCAAGGTTCCAAAAGAAATTGATGTTAATACTACCATCTCAGAAATTAATAAAAATTTAATTTACGGAATATACGATCCAGATGAAAATAATTTAACATTAGACATGTGGGTTAACTCAGAAGGAACTAGAATTAAAGACACAATAGAGAGAATTAATAAAATTAAGCTCTCCTCTTTTTCTGAAGAATTATTTGTTAATACACTATTTACAATTTCTAAAATACCCAATCAAAACATGACTGATATGGAATTTATAGATTACAAATTAGATTGGCTAATTAATAATAATAAAAATGAACTTATAGCTTCTTTTCTAAATAAAAATAAAAATTTTCCAAATAAAAAAAAAATTATTAAATATTTGGTTGATGAAAATATTGCAAAAGCGAATTTAAAAAAAGCTTGTCAAAATATTACGTTGATTGGCAATGAAGTAAAAGATGCATATTTAGATCAATTTAAAATTATATGTCTTTTCAAAAATAATAAGAAAAATGAAGCTCAACTTATTCTCGATCTACTTAGAGAGCAAAAATCGTCAAATAAATTTTTTGATAATAAAATTAATTATCTTTTAGGCTTAAGTGACAAGATAGATGCAAAAATTGATGATAAAAATCTATTAAATTTTTACTTATCTTCAATAACCATCCCAAACTTCGATTACACACCAAACACAAAAACTAATAAAAAAATATGGCAATATTTAACAGCCGCAAATTTATTCAAAATTAACCACCTTGAGAATAGAGAACAAATTAAAGAATTAGAAAATGCAGCCAACAATAATCTTTTGTCAAAATTATACATCTTTGAAATTTATAAAAATATAAAATTTAATTTTAATGATTTTTTAAATGCTGATGAAATCTACCGCACGCTTGACCCCATAAATGCAAGAGCTTTAATTTATCAAAAAGTCTTATTATCAGACAATACAGAGACAAAATTAAAATATCTTTTTTTATTAAATAATTTATTTAAAAAAAATAATTTATCCAATCTATATAAGGAATATTTAGATAAAGAGTTAAAAACTTTAAACCCAGATAAAATACCCTTACCCTACGTACAGTTAGTGGCAGAAAATATTATTTACGAAAAAAAAAATAATTTAGGAAAAATTAAGTACAACGATAATAACTATCATACTTCAAGAATTATTAAATTTTACACAGAGCAAGAAACTTTTAAAAAGAAACCAGAAAAAGAATTTGAAATTATATATAAAAAAATAAAAAAAAATAAAAAATATAAAACTTCTTTAAAAGACATTATTCTTTTTGAGACATTAGAAAGTGACGGAATTACTATTCCTAAAGAATTAATTGATCAAGAAATTGTAAAAAATAATCTACCACCGATAGAACTATTAAATTTAGAAAAAAATAATGAAACAGGACTACTTTTACTTAGAATAGTGGAGTTAGTAGGGGAGGATGAAATCATGGATTTAGACATTCAAACTGTTTATTTTGTTAATCATTTATTAATAAAGTCAGGAATTAAAAAATTTAGTAATAAAATTTTAATTACAACACTACCCGAAAGAAGTGAAATCTAATACACTAGAGGCTAATGGCTATTAGAAAAATTTTAACTGAACCGGATCCTTTCTTAAGACAAATATCTCATGATATTGAAAAAGTTGACGATGAAATTAGAAAGTTAATGGACGATATGCTTGAAACAATGTACGCAGCTCCAGGCATTGGTTTAGCAGCCATACAGATAGGACTTGCAAAAAGAGTAATAGTAATCGATTTATCGAAAGAAGAAGAAAAAAAACCACTATATTTTGTTAACCCCAAAGTAATTATAAAATCAAAAAATAATTGTACTTATGAAGAAGGCTGTCTATCAGTGCCAGGACAATTTGCTGAAGTTGATAGGCCTGATGAATGCGAGGTTAATTATTTAGATTATTATGGTCAAAAAAAAAAGTTAAAAGCAAAAGGACTTTTAGCAACTTGCATACAGCATGAAATGGATCATCTCGAGGGAATTTTATTTATTGATTATTTATCTAAATTGAAGAAAAATTATATAGTCAAGAAGCTTTCAAAACAAAAAAAAGCACTAGAAAGAATAGTGGTTTAGATTAATTAAACTAATGCCATATAAAATTATCTTTATGGGAACGCCTCAGTTCTCAGTTTCTATATTAGAAACCCTAGCAAAGTCTTCATATCAAATTTCTTGTGTCTACACGCAGCCTCCAAAAAAATCTAATCGAGGTCAAAAATTAAACCCATCACCAATTCAGAAAAGCGCCGAAAGTTTAAAATTAAGTATAAGAAATCCGAATAATCTAAACACAGATGAAGAATTAAAATTTTTTGAGGAAATTAATCCAGATATTGTAGTCGTCGTCGCTTATGGTAAATTAATCACAAAAAGATTTCTCGATGTACCTAAAAAAGGATTCATAAATATTCACGCTTCTTTACTTCCTAAATGGCGCGGAGCAGCACCCATACAAAGAGCGATAATGAATCTAGATAAGCAAACAGGTGTGAGTATAATGAAAATCACAGAAGAACTAGATTCAGGACCTGTTATGAAAAAAATCAAAATTGATATTAACCCCTCAGATACAAGTGGCATAATTTTAGAAAAATTATCAAAAATTGGTTCCAAATATATTGTAGGAGTTTTAGACGATATTTTTAAAGAAAAAGATAAATTTATAGATCAGGACCATAGTAATGCTACTTATGCAAAAAAAATAAAAAAAAATGAAGGTAAAATAAATTGGGAAGAAAGTGCAAAAAATATTATTGGAAAAATTAATGGTTTAAACCCAGGTCCAGGAGCATGGTTTGAGTATAAAAAAATAAGATATAAAATATGGAAAGCTTCTATAGTTAATAGAACAGGACTTACTGGAACTATTTTAGATAATAATTTTATAATTAGCTGTAAAGACAAATCCATAAAAATTAATGAAATACAAAGAGAAGGTAAAAATAAATTATTATTAGAAACTTTTCTATTAGGAATGAATTTTAAAATAGGTGATTTAATTGAATAATGTTTACTTATCAAATTATAATAGAATATGATGGAACAAATTTTGTTGGTTGGCAAAAACAAAAAAATGGAGCTTCAGTTCAACAAACGATTGAAAAAATTTTAACTAAAATTTTAAAAGAAAAAATTACCCTTTATGGATCTGGGAGAACAGACACAGGTGTTCATGCTGCGGGACAATCTGCTCATTTCATGTCTAAGTCTAAAATAAATAATAAATTCATTTTTTTAAATTCGATTAATTTTTTTTTGTATAAAAAAAAAATATCTATCTTAAAAATAAATAAAAAAAAATTAAACTTTCACGCAAGGTATAGTGCCAAAAAAAGAGAATATAAATATATTATTGTTAACCGTATAGCACCTCTGTCCTTAGATTTTAATAAAGCATGGCACATAAAGTCTGTTTTAAATTTTAAACACATAAAAAAAGCAGCTAAACTATTAGAGGGTAATAAAGATTTCTCAACTTTTAGATCTTCTTCGTGCAACTCTAGATCACCTGTTAAAACTTTGGAAGAAGCCATAGTAAAAAAATTAGGAACAAAAATAATTATAATATTTAAATCAAAGTCTTTTTTGCAACAGCAAGTTAGATCAATGGTAGGTTGCTTAAAATTTGTCGGACAAGGTAAGTGGAATTTGAAAAAATTTGCATATATCGTTAAATCAAAAACAAGAGCTAATTGTGCACCTCCCGCTCCTGCACATGGATTGTATTTATCAAGAGTTTATTATTGATTTAATTAGTTAATCTTTATTAAAAAATTGACTAATGATTTCATAATAAATTTTTTTCAGCTTTTTTAAATCTGCCAAAGAAACACATTCATCTACTTTATGCATGGTTTTATTTACCAAGCCAAATTCAAGACAAGGAGCTATTTTTTTTATAAATCTTGCATCTGAGGTTCCTCCAGTTGTTGAAAAAACAGGACTTATTTTTGTAATTTTTTTTATTATTTTTCTTGCCATTAAAGTAGTTGAACTTGGCTGGGTTAAAAATGAATCTCCAGAAACTAAAAAATTGACTGTGTATTTTGTTTTGTTTTTTTTACAAATTGACCTGACTACCTTAGTTATCATTTTTTTTAAACTCACGGCTGTATGAAAATTATTATATCTAATATTAAATTGTGTTTTTGCACGAGCTGGAATAACGTTATGAGCTTGGTTATGTACATTTATAGTTGTAAATTCTAAATTAGAAGATTGAAAATGTTTATTGCCTTTATCTAGAGGTTTTTCTTTTAGCTTTTTACATATTTCAATTAAGCTAGTAATTGGGTTTTTTGAAAGATGAGGATAGGCAACATGACCTTGAATACCTTGAATCTCTAACTTACATGATAGGCTACCTCTCCTACCTATCTTGATCATTTCACCTAATTTGCTTGGATTTGTTGGCTCTCCAACAATACAAAAATCTATTTTTTCTTTTTTTTTAATTAAATAATCAACTACTTTTTTAGTACCGTTTATAGCTTGAGCTTCTTCATCTCCCGTAATTAAAAAACTAATAGAACCATTTATTTTTATATTTTTTTCTAAAAAAATACTAACAGCTGCTATAAAACAAGCAATAGAGCTTTTCATATCATTAGCCCCTCTACCAATTAGATGATTATTTTTTACCTGTGGCTTAAATGGATTAACCGTCCAATCATTTAAATTACCAGGAGGAACAACATCAGTGTGACCTGCATAACATAAATTTGGTTGTTTGCTTCCCAGTCTCGCATAAAGATTTTTTATTGGTGGATTTTTTTTATCTTTAAATTCTAAAATTTTGCAATTAAATCCTAATTGTTTTAGTTTTTTAGATATATAATTTATAGCACCGGCATCCACAGGTGTTATGCTTGGAAAACTAATAAGATCTTTTGATAATTGAAGTTCGTCAAATTTTTTCATTATTCTCTTAACAGATCATTAATTGAAGTTTTGCTTCTAGTTTTTTCATCAACCTGTTTAATTATAACAGCACAACTCAATGAAGGTGCATTAGGATTTTTCTTATCTGGTAGAGAACCTGGCACGACTACAGAATATGGTGGAATTTTACCATAAGTAATATCTCCAGTGTATCTGTTAACAATTTTTGTAGATTGACCAATGCACATTCCCATACTAATCACAGAACCTTTTTCAACAATTACACCCTCTACAATTTCAGACATGGCCCCAAGAAAAACATTGTCTTCAATAATAGTTGGTAATGCCTGAGCAGGTTCTAAAACACCCCCCACACCAGATCCTGCTGATATATGGCAATTTTTACCAATCTGACAACAACTACCTGCTCTTGAAAAAGTATCCATCATTGTTCCTTCGTCTATATAGGCTCCAATATTTATAAAACATGGCATTAAAACAACATTTTTTCCAACAAAAGATCCTTTTCTTACAGGAGAATTGGGCACCATTCTAAAACCAGCTTTAACATGGTCTTCCTTGGTCCATCCAGCTGTTTTACCTTTTATTAAGTGAGATTTATCATACCAGCTACTATAAGGACCGCTTAAAGCTTCCATTTCGTAAATTCTAAAACTAAGCATGATCGCTTTTTTTAAATGCTGATGTGTAACCCACGTACCATCAATTTTTTCGGCAACTCTTGCCACCCCTGAGTCTAAATCGTTTATAGTTTGATTGATTGCTTCAATTATTTTTTTATCTGAATTTTTGTTTATTTCTTCTTTTTTGTCCCAAGCCTCATGTATTATTGTTTCTAACTCATTTTTGCTCATTTATTCTCCTTAAAAATTCTGAAAGGTTATCGATTTTATAGTCTATAAAACTTTCGTTAGAAAATTCAGCTGCCCAAGGTTCGTTATTTTTAATCCAAGCAGTTTTCATTCCCAATGCATTAGCAGGTTTTAAATTTCTAGCTATATCTTCAATGAATATACAATATTTCGGGTCTATTCTATATTTTTCGATAATTTTTTTATATGGCACAACTGAAGGTTTTGGCACAAAATTAGCATCCACTATATCAAACACACCATCAAAAAGATTTTGAATGCCAATTTTTTTGGTAACATTGGCAGCATGAGCTTTTGATCCATTGGTAAATATAAATTTTTTACCTTTTAGATTGGTTAATTCGTTTTGAAGCTTTGTATCTTCTTTCAAAAACTCTAAGTCTACATCATGAACAAACTCTAAAAATTCTTGAGCATCAATTTTATGATTTTTAATCATTCCATTAAGTGTTGTATTGTATTCATGAAAGTAATTTTTTTGAATTTTTTTGGCTGCCTCTACGGTTACATTGAGCTTATCAGATATAAAAGATGTCATTTTTTTATCTACTTGGTCAAATACTTTTGTATCACCTGAATACAAGGTGTTATCAAGATCAAAGAGCCAATACTTTATTTGTTTTAATTCTTTCATTTTCTTATAAGTGTGCCAGCGCCTTCATCAGAAAAAATTTCGTATAAAATAGAATGAAGCTTCCTACCATCGATAATAACAACACCTTTAACACCATTTTCAATAGCGTCAATTGAGTTTAGAAGCTTAGGTATCATTCCACCTTCTACTATTTTTTTATTAATCAAGTCTTTTGCTTCCGCAGGTTTAATTTCATTAATTAATTTTTTATTTTTATCATAAACACCTGCAACATCTGTCATTAGTAATAACCTTCTAGATTTTAAACTTTTTGCTATAGCAGCCGCCGCTGTATCTGCATTAATATTATATTTTTTCCCCTCTTCATCTTTACCCATTGGAGAAATTACAGGTATTTTTTGTTGATCTAGAATATTTTGAATTTTTTCATTTAGTATTTTTTCTGGTCTTCCCACAAAACCAAGATTTTTGCTCTCCTGCTTCACTATAAAAATATTGTTCTGGCTAATATTTAATCCATCCGCTTTACACTCTTTTTTTTTTAATTTCTCTATAATTTCAAGATTAAAGTCTACCAATGCTTTTTCAACCACACCCATAGTTTGTTGATCGGTAACTCTTAGGCCCTTAATAAATTGACTCTCAATATTTAATTTTGCAAGCTCTATTTTTATTCTAGGACCACCTCCATGAACAATAACCACAGTTATCCCTAATTTATAAAGTATAGCTACATCTTCTATAAATTTATTAAATAAATCAGGATCTATTAAAACTTTTCCACCACACTTAATTACTATTATTTCTTTTTTATATTTATTTACGTATTTAGGAACTTGGGAAATATTAGGCGCATCCTTGGGCCAAAATTTTTTTAAGCTTTCTAGGTTTTCTTCTCTTGAGCCCATCTAATTTGTTTTAACTGTTGTTCTTTTCATTATGAACCATTGTTGAGCAATTGTTAAAATGTTGTTGACAGTCCAGTATACAACTAACCCTGAAGGAAAAGATGCTAGTATCACCGTTAAGAATATTGGGAAAAACATAAATATTTTAGCTTGAATGGGGTCTGTTGGCGCAGGGTTTAATTTTTGCTGAACAAACATTGTCAGGCCCATTAAAATTGGCCATACACCTATTATTAAAAAGCTTGGTGGTGTAAAGGGTAGTAATCCAAAAAGATTAAACATTGTAGTGGGATCTGACGCAGATAAATCTTTTATCCATCCAAAGAAAGGCTGGTGTCTCATTTCTAACGAAATAAATAGCATTTTGTAAATCGCAAAGAAAAATGGAATTTGTATTAAAACTGGCAAACAACCAGAGGCTGGGTTAATTTGTTCCTTCTTGTATAGCGCCATTATAGATTGTTGAAGTTTCGTCTTGTCATCCTTGTGAAGATCTTTAAGTCGTGCCATTTCCGGCTGCAAAGCTTTCATCTTTGCCATTGATTTAAAAGAATAATTAGCCAAAGGAAAGAAAACCAACCTAATCATTATTGTAATTAAAACGATCGCTATTCCAAAGTTACCTGTTAGTTTAAATAAATAGTCTACTGCAAAAAATAATGGTTTTGTAAAAAAATAGAACCAGCCCCAATCAATAATTAAATCTAATTTTTCTATATTTTCTTTTTCTGCATACGCGTCAATAGTTCGAACTTCTTTAGCGGCCACAAAAATTTTTATTTCATTATTTGCCTTTGCGGATGGTGCAATAACTTTTGGATTACTTAATAAAAAGTTAGCTTTATAGGCGTCTTGATATAAAAAAGTAGACTTAAATTTTTCACCTTTTGCAGGAATTAATGCAGTCATCCAATATTTATCTGTAATACCTATCCATCCTTTATCTGCTTCTCGTACTATTTTTTTTTCCTCTATATCGTCATAATCATCTTCTTTGAGTTCCTCATCTAAAACAGCAATAAAACCTTCGTGCAGTATATAAAAACCTTTTAAATCTTCAGGTATATTTTTTCTTGTTAGCTGAGCATAAGGATATAGCTCAACCTGTTCTGAAGAATTATTTTTAACTTCTTGATTAATTTTAAAAAGGTAATTGTCATCTATTTCTATTTTTTTTCTAAATATAAGGTTTGAACCATTATTCCATTCTAGAGTTACAGGAGCTTTCACAGATAAAACTTTATTACCTACAACTCTCCAAATACTTTTGCTTGTTGGGACTTTTATTTTATTTCCTATACTTGCCCAGCCTGATTCAGCAAAATACCCATTCTTTGTTTCTTTAGGGTTTAAAAATTGTACTATGTCATCTGACTTAATGTCTACTTTGTAATTTTTGAAAGATAAATCATCTATTGCCGCTCCTTCAAGCGAAATGGACCCTTTTATTTTTTTATTTTCTAATAAAATTCTACTTGTTTTTTTAAGAGAATCTTTTCTTGAAATATTTTCTTTAACGATAGTACCATTGATACTTGGCACAATACCATTGTCAGCTATTTTATTTCTTGACTGACTATTTAAAGCTTTCTGATTTTGTCTCTCAATAGGTTGAGGAGAGTCAACAAAAGCTGACCAGAAAAGTAGTACAGACATAGATAGCGCTATAGCTATAAAAACATTTTTATTTTCCATTTAATCTGATTCCTTAGATTTGTAATTTTTTACAGGAACTAAATCTATTCCATCTGCGCCACCTAAAATTTTTATAGGGTGACAGCGTATAACTCTTCTTAAACTATACACACCACCTTTTAACAAACCGTATTCCTTAAGTGCAACACTACAGTATTCAGAACAAGTGGGTAGAAATCTACATTTCACACCAAGCAAGGGTGAGATAAAAAAACTATAAAATTTTATTAGTGATAAAATTAGAAATTTTAAAATATTCGCAATTGTAGACTTAAAACTTCTCAAAGCTTTTTTGCATTGTCGAAAATAGAATTTTATGGTCTTTTTCATAAGCGTTTGATTTTCCAAAAACTATATAAGTACAATTAGTATTAATTGCACCTTTTATTTTTAAAAGTTTACACACTATAGCTTTTAATTTACGTTTTATTCTGTTTCTTTTTACAGCATTACCGATTTTTTTTTTCATTACGAAACTAATGTATAATAAATTTTTATTTTTTTTCGGAGAAAAATTTTTTGCTGCAAAAATAGAAAAAAAATCAGTATGAACTTTTTTTTCTTTCAAAACTAATTTGAAGTGATTATTTTTTTTTAAACTTTCCAGTTTAATCATTAAAAATTAAGTCGAGATAGTTTTGCGTCCCTTGGCTCTTCTTCTTGCAATTAACTGTCTACCAGCTTTAGTGGCCATTCTACCTCTAAATCCGTGTCTTCTTTTTCTAACTAAGTTACTAGGTTGATAAGTTCTTTTCATAAATGTTTAAAGTTATATAATCTAATTAACTTGTATTGTACATGTAAATAATGAGCAAAAAACTGAAACTATTTTTAGGAATTTCTTATTTACTTATTCTATTTACTTTTTTGTATTTCATTTTTTTACAAATTGAAATTAGTAGATTGAATGACTTCTCATATTACAAGGAACTTCAGTTAGGTATAGATAATTTAATTGGAGATAAACTTTATATAAATTTATTGATATTTTTTGTATTTTCTATTGTGTGGGTCGCGTTACTTGGGTTTGGCACTCCTCTTTTAATAATTTCAGGAATTCTCTTTGGAAAGTGGGTTGGAACTTTTGCGTCAGTTGTTTCGATCTCCGTAGGTGCTTTAATACTATATGCAATTGCTAATTTTTTTTTTAAAGATTTGGTTAATAAATTATTAGAAAAAAAATTTTCAAAATATATTAGTCTTTTTAAAAAAAATGAATTTTATTATTTTTTTATTTTTAGACTGACAGGAGGCTTAGGACTTCCATTTCCTTTGCAAAACACCTTACCAGTAATTTTCAACATGAAAAAAATAAATTATTTTTTTGCTAGTATCTTGGGGTTTATGCCCAGCATGTTTATTATGGTCACTATTGGATCTGGAATTAATAAATTTATAAAACAATCAGATAGTTTTAGTCTTATGAATTTAATATTTAGTAAAGAAATTTACTTACCAGTAGTTTTTTTTATAATTTTTCTTTTAATATCTTTGCTAATAAAAAAAAAATTTTTTAATGTTTAAGGCTAATAAAAATAATTTATCAGAAGATCTAAGTCCTTATCTTCAGCAACATAAAAAAAATCCAGTTAACTGGCAAGTGTGGTCAAAAAAAGTATTAGATTTTGCTAAGGAAAAAAAAATTCCTATTCTTCTTAGTGTTGGATATGCAAGTTGTCATTGGTGCCATGTAATGGCACACGAAAGTTTTGAAGACGAAGAAACAGCTAAACTCATGAATAAATATTTTTTAAATATAAAAGTAGATCGAGAAGAAAGACCAGATATTGATTATATTTTTCAAAGTTCATTTCAACTTTTCAATCAGTCAGGCGGTGGATGGCCACTAACTATGTTTCTTGATGAAAATGCCATACCTTTTATGGCAGGAACCTATTTTCCTAAAATACCCTCTCATGGTCTTCCATCTTTTAAAGAAATTATTTTAAAAACAGGAAATACATACAGTCAGTATCGAGAAGAAATTATTAAACAATCACCAGTTATATCTAAAAGTTTAGAATTAAAAAAATCTTCTGTTTTAAATCAAGACTTAGAAAACATTTTACAAAATATTATTGTTAATTTTGATAAAGAAAAAGGAGGTTATATAGGCGCTCCTAAATTCCCATTATTTAATATTTACGACACTCTTTTATATTTTTTTACTAAAACAAAAAAATTAAGTTATATAGAACCCGTTGAGCTAATTTTAAAACAGCTTTGTTCACAGGGAATATACGATCATGTAGAAGGTGGGCTTTCAAGATACACGGTAGATGAAAATTGGTTAATCCCTCATTTTGAAAAGATGCTTTATGACAATGCTCAATTTGTCCTTTTAATATCTAAATTTCTCAAAATAGGTGGAAACGAATATTTTGAAAAAAAAATCTCTCAGACAATTGAATTTATAAATTACAATTTTTTAAATTCCAAATACAATTTATTAGGGTCAGCTTATGATGCTGATAGTGAAGGTGAAGAGGGAAAATATTATGTTTTTAATTACAATGAACTGAAAGATATCAAAGATATAGAACGATATTTTGAAGTAAAGCCAGGTGGAAACTGGGAAAATAAAATAATTTTAAAAGAAATTAATGTCCCACCACAGTCAATCCTCACTAAATTGAAAGATTTAAGAAAAAAAAAAAATAAGCCATTTTTCGATAATAAAATTCAATTAGATTTAAATTGTCTTTGGGTTAGTGCTTTAATTTCTGCAGAAAAAATATTACCAAAAAATAATTATTTACAAATAGCAGAAACTTTTTACGATAATTTAGAAAAAAATTTTTTTAATGAAGAAAGACTCTGTCACACCAACTCAAAAAGTTCTGTTTTTTTAGAAGATTATGCTTACGCTATATCAATGCTATTAGATCTTTCGGAACGTACTTTAAAACCCAATTATTTATTTAAAGCTAAAAATTTATGCCAAAAAACTATAGAACTATTTTATGTGAAAGAAAAATCTATATTTCAAAAAAATATAATTTCTAATAACGATCTTTTTCACAAACCAATAGATATTAGTGATAATAATATTCCTAATGGTAATTCTATTATGTTATTAAATTTTTCTAGACTTGGAATGAAAACTGAAGGTAGAGAATTATCCAATAGTTTAAATGGATATTTAAACATTTATAAATCCTTAATGACAAGTAGCTTAAAATCAATCGATTATTTTGATATGATAGAATCTAATAAAAACTGTACAGAAAATGGATGTATAATTTAAATTAAAATGAAAAAAATAAATCGAGATATTTTTTATTGGTTTGCTTGGGTAATATTATTAATTTTTTGGAACTTTGCTTATCCTAACGCCAAACCTATTTCTGATGTGTTAGTTGCTATTATGTTATCAATCATTTTTACCTTAATTAAAAAAAAAAAATAAATGTTTTGCCCACAGGCTGAATCGAATAGCCGACCTCTTCCTTGCCTTGGAAATGCTCTACCTGCTGAGCTATATGTGCTTCTTGTAAAATTAGAATTACTATTTTATAAGAGACTTGCATAATTTCAATCTACAAAGTAAAATTGAAAAAAAATGCAGGAGCTAATATGGGTATTCATTACGACTATAAATCTACAAGAAACGAAAAAGCGATGAAAAAAGAGGCCAAAAGGAAAGCCCGTATTGAGGAAAAAAGAGCACGAAAAGGTAATGATCCTTTAAATAATGACGAGAAGATAATGCACGATATAGAAAAACCTATCACTCTTGAAGATCTAACAAATCCTGATAAAGAATAGTAAAATAAAAATGAGTAGAGCACCCGTTAAAAAAGACGCTCAGCTTGTTAAAAGAGAGATAGCCTTGAGAATAAATTTAAAAAAACGAAAAAAATTTAGAGAAAAAATTAAAAAAAATGACAGTGTTATCAGATAGATGGATAAAAAAAATGGCTAAGGAAAAAGCTATGATTAGGCCATTTGTCTCAAAACAAGTAAGAAAAGGAAAGATATCTTTTGGATTGTCATCCTATGGTTACGACGCAAGAGTTTCAAATGAGTTTAAAATTTTTACAAATGTAAACTCAGGCATAGTTGATCCTAAAGTCTTTAAAAAAGATAGCTTTGTTACTAAGATTGGCAAAGAATGCATTATACCGCCAAATTCTTTCGCTTTAGCCAGAACAATGGAATATTTCAAAATACCTGAGGATGTTCTTGTTGTATGTCTTGGTAAGTCAACATATGCGAGATGTGGGATAATTGTAAATGTTACACCGCTTGAGCCAGGCTGGGAAGGTCATGTAACTTTAGAATTTTCTAACACGACTCCTTTGCCAGCTAAAATCTATGCCAACGAAGGTATTGCACAATTTGTTTTCATTAAAGGTAATGAAAAGCCTCAAGTAACGTATGCAAATAGAAAAGGTAAGTACATGAAACAAAAAGGCGTTACTTTACCTAAAGTTTAAGTTCAATTTTATTGATGCAAAAACTTATCATCAAAGGGAAAAAAAAATTATTTGGTTCTATAGATATTTCTGGATCTAAGAATGCTACATTACCTATTCTAGCCGCCACCCTACTAACGGATAAAGCCGTTACTTTAAAAAATATTCCATTAGTGCAAGATGTTTACACAATGATAAACTTATTAAAATTTATTGGATTAAATATAAAAATTTCAAAAAAAAAAAATATTTTAAAGACCTCAAGTAATAGAAAATTTAAAACATTAGCACCTTATAATCTTCTCAAGACTATGAGAGCAGGTGTTTTAGTTTTAGGACCTTTACTTGCTAAATATAGAAAAGCAAAAGTTTCCCTACCCGGAGGATGTGCTATTGGTGCAAGGCCTGTAAATTTACATCTATTTGCCTTGGAAAAACTTGGTGCTAAAATTAAAATAAAAAATGGATACATGCATGCAACCGCTGAGAACGGATTAAAAGGGGCTATAATTAAATTTCCTTCCATTTCAGTTGGAGCAACAGAGAGTGCTATTCTTGCTGCAGTTAGCGCAGAAGGTAAAACAATAATATCTAATTGTGCCATTGAACCAGAAATTCAAGATATGATAGTTTTTTTAAAAAAATTAGGATGTAATATAAATTTTATTGGTAAAAGAAAAATTTTAATAATTGGTACTAAAAAATTTAAAAGTACAAGTCACGAAGTAATTTTTGATAGAATTGAGCTCGGTACGTATTTAATTGCAGCAGCTTTAGTTGGAACTAAAATTACCCTTTTTAAAATAAAAACTAAAATTATAGAGACAGAAATAAAATTATTAAAAAAAATGGGTATCAAAATGAAGATAGATAAAAATAAAATTACTGTTTTTGAGTCAGGTAAAATAAATAGTGTTAATATTAAAACCGAACCCTACCCTGGTTTTCCGACAGATTTACAGGCACAAATTATGGTTTTGATGTTAAGAGCCTCAGGTATATCAAAAATAACTGAAAATATATTTGAGAATAGATTTATGCATGTGCCAGAACTTAGAAGAATGGGTGCAAAAATTATCACAAAAAAAAATACGGCATACGTTACAGGCCCAACAAATTTATCGGGAGCCGAAGTTATGGCGACAGACCTTAGGGCATCTGTGAGCCTAGTCTTAGCTGCGCTAAACGCAGATAGCCTAACTGTAATTAATAGAGTTTATCATTTGGATCGCGGCTACGAAAATTTAGAAAAAAAATTAAAGAAATGTAAAGCAAATATTAATAGAGTTTAAAATGAAAGTTACAAATTTAAAATTATTAGCAACATCAGATGAGGATTTAAGAATTGTAGCAGCTCACTTACAAGATGCAATCGTTTTAACGCAGGATATTATAAGTTTAAAAAAAAATAGAATTTTTTTAATTCAATTAAATAGATTTATGTGGGAAGATGTTGAAAAAGGTATATTTAGAAAAAACAAAAGAATAAGAACAGTATTAAAATTTGACAATGTAATTAGTGTTTTATCCAAAAACATTAATACAAAAAGTAATAAAAAATTCTTAGATTTTTTAACTATTGAGTGTAATGTATTGTCTGATAAAAGTTATGAAGTTAAATTAATTTTTTCAGGAGACGCAATAATTAAAATAAAAACAGAAATAATCAATGTAACTTTAGACGATCAAGGTTCCCCATGGGAAAGTAAAACACAACCGAAACACAATTTTTGATAATGCTAAAATTAATTAAATCTAATCAAAAGAACTTTTTAGCAAAACTAGATATCATTCTACAAAAAAGAAAAACTAAAGATCCTAAGATAGACCTGAAAGTAAAAAGCATAATACAAGATATAAGAAAAAATAAAGACTTGGCTTTAATCAAATATGAAAAAAAATATTCAAACATAAAAAATATATCATTAAAAAATATTACATTTTCAACTTCAGAAAAAAAAAAAATAATTAAAAGACTAGATAAAAAAACAAGAGACTCAATTGACCTTTCTTTTAATAGAATTTTAGATTTCCATAAAAGACAAAAGCTATCTCCTTATTCTTTTACCGATAAATTTAAAAATTCATTTTCCTACAAATTAAACGCGATAAGTAGAGTAGGAGTGTATGTTCCGGGCGGCTTAGCTAGCTATCCAAGTTCAGTTTTAATGAACTGTATTCCTGCATTAGTTGCCGGAGTCAAAGAAATATATATGACCACACCATCTATGGGTATAACTTATAATCCTGCTGTAATTTATGCAGCGCAAAAATGTAGAGTAAAAGAAATTTATAAAATTGGTGGAGCACAAGCAATTGCAGCAATGGCCTACGGGACTAAAACGATTCAAAAAGTAGATAAAATTGTAGGACCGGGAAATGCTTTTGTAGCTAGTGCAAAAAAGCAAGTTTTTGGAGAAGTTGGTATTGATATGATTGCTGGCCCTTCGGAAGTAACGATAGTTGCGGATAAATGGTCAAAACCAGACTGGATTGCTGCAGATTTGATTGCGCAAGCGGAACACGACATAAGTTCACAGTCAATTGTTTTAGCTGATGATGTTAAAATCATTAAGCGAATTAACTATTTTTTACTACAACAATTAAAAACTCTACCCAAAAAAAGTATTGCTTATAAGAGCTTAAAAAATTATGGTTTATCAATATTGATTAAGAATCAAAAAGTATTAATTGATACTATAAATTTAATTGCACCAGAACATCTTGAGATATTTGCCAAAAACGCGAAAAAAATTTTAAAAAATATAAGGAATGTAGGATCGGTATTTCTTGGAGAATATTCTCCTGAGGCTATAGGAGACTATTTAGCAGGACCAAATCATGTTTTACCAACATCCGGCTCAGCTAGGTTCTCGTCAGGTCTTTCAGTTTATGATTTTTTAAAAAGATATTCCGTTATAAAAATGACGAAATCAGGTATTGAAAGATTAGGTACATCGGTTATAAATCTAGCCGAATATGAAAATCTCGAAGGGCATGCAAATTCGATTAAAATAAGACTAAAAAAAAGGAAATTAATTGGCTAAACAGGAAACGTTAGAATTTAAAGGTAAAGTTACCGAACTTTTACCAAATGCCATGTTTCGAGTTAAACTAGAAAATAATCATGAAATTTTAGCTCACTCATCTGGAAAGCTAAGAAAGAATAGAATAAGAGTTTTAACAGGCGATAATGTAATGGTTGAAATGACACCTTACGATCTAACTAAAGGTAGAATAACTTTTAGACTTTAGGCCTTGTAGCTCAGTAGTAGAGCAGTACCCTGAAAAGGTATGTGTCGTTTGTGCGATTCAAACCAAGGCCACCACCTCAAATCACGTATCATTATTTTTAAAAGTTGATAAGTATAAATAGTATGAAAAAAAATACTGGCATTGTTTGGCTAAGAAATGATTTTAGAATATTAAAAAATGATGCATTAATTTATGCCACTCAAAATCACGATCATGTTTGCGCTTTTTATATTTTAAAGAAAAAAGATTTTATTAAAAGATCAGCACAACTTTGGTGGCTTTACCACTCACTTAAAAACTTTAAAAAGCAATTAAACCAATTTAATATAAATCTTGAGATAGTAGAAGCTAATTCTTATAAAGAAATATTTGAAAAAATTATAAATAAAAAAAATTTTTCAATTTACTGGAATAAGGTTTATGAACCTGATTTTTTGCTATTTGACATGAAATTTTCTAATGTATTAAAGTTAAAAAAAATTAACTTCAAAATATTTAAAGGCAATCTTTTGAATGAGGCTCATGAAATAAAAAAAAATGACAATACACCTTACAAAGTTTTTACTCCTTTCTGGAGGACAGCAGAAAAATATTATTTAGATAAAGGATTTAGCAAAGAACAAAAAATTAAAATCAGTAAGAAAAAAATCACCTTTTTAGATCAGTCAATAAATTTAGAACCTATATTACCCAAAAAAAAATGGCACGACACTTTTGAAAAATTTTGGAATCCTTCTGAGGAAACAGCCTTAGAAAATATAAAATATTTTATAAAGAATAGCTTATCCGACTATGGAAATAGTAGAGATATTCCAAGCATAGAAGGAACATCTAAAATTTCTCCCTACTTAGCATTTGGTCAAATCCATGTAGAGACTATTTGGGAAGAGTGCCAAAAAATTAAAATTAAAAACAATGGTTATAGAAAATACATAAATGAGATTGGATGGAGAGAATTTAGTCATAGCCTGATTAATTATTTTCCAGAAATGTTAAAAGGAAATTTAAGAAAAGATTTTGATGATTTCCCATGGCAAGAAAATAAAAAACACTTAATTGCCTGGAAAAAAGGAATGACTGGGTATCCAATTGTTGATGCAGGTATGAGAGAATTATATGAAACTGGATGGATGCATAATCGGGTAAGAATGGTAACAGCTTCGTTTTTAGTTAAACATCTTAGAATACACTGGCAAGAAGGTGAGAAGTATTTTAGAGATTGCTTGCTGGATTTTAATGAAGCAAATAATATTGCTGGCTGGCAATGGGTTGCAGGTTGTGGTGCAGATGCCGCTCCATATTTTAGAATTTTCAACCCTATTCTACAAGGAGAAAGATTTGATCCATTAGGTGAGTATGTAAAAAAATGGATACCAGAGCTATCTAATGTGCCCAAAAAATTTATTCACAAACCTTGGGAGGTAGCACAAGATGTCAAAAATTTTGAAATTGGAAAAAATTATCCAAAGCCCATTGTTAAACACGAAGAAGCAAGAAATGCAGCGCTTAAAGCCTTTAAGAGTTTAAAAAAATAAATTTACTATAAGCTAGCACCACAACAGTTCTTATATTTTTTCCCGGTCGCTTCACATTTTTCGTTTCTTTGAATTTTTTGATTTTTCATTATTTTTAAAAGGCAATTTTCAGGAATTTTTAATTGTGTTTTGTTTGTTACTTTTTTTTCTTGTGAAACGACAATGTTTAAATTTAATAAGAACTTTATAACATCAGTTTTTATTTTTTCTAGCAACCCTTCAAAAAGCATAAAAGATTCTTTTTTAAACTCAGATAGAGGATCTTTTTGGCCATAGCTTCTTAGGCCTATAACTTGTCTAAGTTGTTCAAGATACTGTAGATGTGATCGCCATGAAAAATCTATAATCTGTAAAAAAATTCTTTTTTCAATATCATTGTTTTCAGCTACACCAATTAGTTTAATTCTCTCTTGATGTTTTAGTTTAAAAATATCTTTTAATTTTTTATCATACTCTTTGTCTGAAACATTAGTTAAGGCTACTAGCTCATCATCATTTAATATATTTCCAGTAATATTTTTTATTGCATTTAAATATATGGTTTTATCATTTTTTTTTTCATAATCATTTTTTTCTTTAACTAAGTTTATTATTACTTCGTTAAGAAAGGACTGAAGTGTTTCAGAAATATTTTCACTTTTAAGTATTTTAAGTCTTTGACCAAAAACAACTTGCCTTTGATCATTCATTACATCATCAAATTTTATTAATGTTTTTCTTATATCAAAGTTTCTTCCCTCAACTTTTTGCTGTGCTCTTTCCATGGCTTTATTTATCCAGGGATGATCAATAGATTCATTTTCTTTGAGACCTAGTTTTTTTAACATTCCGTCAATAGAGCTTGCTCCAAAAATTCTCATCAGTTCATCTTCGAGACTAATATAAAAAATTGAACTCCCAGGATCTCCTTGTCTGCCAGATCTGCCTCTCAATTGATTATCTATTCTTCGACTTTCGTGCCTTTCGGTTCCGATAATACAAAGCCCACCAAGTGATTTGACCTTTTCTTTATCCTCTATTATTTGAGTCAATTCTTTTTGGTTATCCTCATCTCTAAAGTCTTTATTTCCACCAAGTTGAATGTCAGTTCCTCTACCAGCCATATTAGTTGCTATTGTTATTGCTTTAATCTTTCCAGCTTCTGCAATTATTTTTGCTTCCTTTTCGTGTTGCTTGGCATTTAAAACATTATGTTTAATACTTTTTTCTAATAAATTTTTAGAAATCTTTTCAGATTTTTCTATGCTAGTTGTGCCCACCAAAACAGGTTGTCCTTTACTATGACATTCAATAATTTTATTTGTGATAGCCAAATATTTTTCTTTCTCAGTTCTAAATATTTGGTCATTTAAATCTTTTCTAATCATTGGCCTATTTGTTGGAACTGAAATTACATTTAATTTATAAATATCAAAAAATTCCTCAGCTTCTGTTAACGCCGTTCCCGTCATTCCAGATAACTTTTGATATAAACGAAAATAGTTTTGGTATGTAATAGATGCTAGCGTTTGATTTTCTTCTTGTATCTCTGCATTTTCTTTTGCCTCTATTGCCTGATGAAGCCCATCGGAGAATCTTCTCCCTCCTAGAACTCTACCTGTAAACTCATCAATAATTTGAACTTTGTTTTCTCTTAAGATGTAATCAACATCTTTTTTAAATAAAAAATTAGCTTTTAATGCTTGATTAACATGATGAACAAGATTTAAATTTTGAGGATCATAAAAATTATTATTTTTTAAGACACCTTCGTGAATAGCAAGTTTTTCGATTTTATCTATTCCAACGTCTGTTAAGATAGCATTTTTATTTTTTTCATCTACTTCATAATCTATCTTTTCAAGTTTATTTATAAATTTGTTGGCGAGCAAATAATAGTTACTTTTGTCTTCGCTACGACCAGATATGATTAGTGGAGTCCTGGATTCATCAATCAAAATACTATCTACCTCATCTACGATACAATAGTTATGTTCTCTTTGTACCATCTCAGAAAGATCATACTTCATGTTGTCTCTTAAATAATCAAACCCCAATTCATTGTTTGTGGCATAAGTAATATCACAATTGTAATTATTCTTTCTTTCTACATCGTCCAATTCATTGGTAATACAACCCGTTGAAAGGCCTAAAAAGTTAAATACTTTCCCCATCCACTGAGAATCTCTTTGGGCCAAATAATCATTAACAGTTACTATGTGTACTCCTTTTTCTGTTAATGCATTTAAGTACGCAGGCAATGTAGATACCAAGGTTTTACCTTCGCCAGTTTTCATTTCTGCAATTTTTCCCTGATGTAAGAAAATACCCCCGATTAATTGAGCATCATAGTGTCGTTCTTCTAAAACTCGACTTGCAGCTTCTCTGACCAAGGCAAAACTCTCAGGAATAATTAAATCAAGTGACCTGCCATCTTTAAGATTTTTTTTTAAAAGGTAAGTTTTAGCCTTCAGCTCCTCATCCTTTAAATTCTTAAAATTAGGCTCTTGGTTGTTAATTTCAACGATTAAAGGTTTAATACTGTCTAATTCTTTTTGATTGCCAGTTTTGAAAATTTTATTTAATGTTTTTGTAAATAGACTCATATTAGTAGGTTGATAGCAATATTGATAATACTCTATATATGTATTTATAATTTAAATTAAACAATATTTATGACAATAAATTTAAAAAATTTTCTAAACTTCAATAAGAAACCATCAAAAATGGGCGACTTTCAGGAGCTTAAACAAATTGAAGGTTTGCAAATATCAGCAGTTTCGGCTGGCCTCTATAGCAATGGAAGGGATGATCTTTCACTATTTTATTTTCCAGAAGGGGCAAATTACGCTGTTGCATACACTCAAAATTCTATTGTCTCGGAGTCGATCACATGGAACAGAAAAAATACAAAAAATAATATTAAGGCCCTAGTTGTTAATACTAAAAATGCCAATACATTTACCGGGGAACAAGGATTAAACAGTCTTGATGAAATAGCTAAAACTTTAGTAGAGTCACTAAAAAAGTTTGAAAATGAAAATGAATATGAAAAAACTAAAATGAAAGATATTTTATTTGCTTCAACAGGAGTTATTGGGGAAAAATTTCCTGTTGAAAAAATAAAAAAAAATATACCAAATTTAGTTTCAAACATAAGAGTCAATCAAAACAAACTTATATGGCTAAAGATGGCAACAGCAATTATGACGACAGACACAAAACCAAAAGTCGCCTATTCGGAGATAAAACTTGGTGATAAAAAAATAAGAATAGCTGGAGTTGCAAAAGGTTCTGGAATGATTGCTCCTAATTTAGCAACCATGTTTTCTTTTATTTTTACCGATGCCGATATCTCTTCTGTTGTATTAAACAAATATTTAAATAAAGTTTTAGCCAACACATTTAACGCCATAACAGTTGACAGTGATACTTCTACTAATGATATGGTTACAATATTTGCAACTAAGAAAATTAAGAATAAAAAATTAAACACTATTTCAAGCAAAGAAGCGCTAAAATTTGAAAAGGCCCTAAGAAACGTTTGTACAGATTTATCAAAACAAATTGTTGTTGACGGGGAAGGAGCAAAAAAGTTTATAACTGTCAAAATTATAAATTCAGAAACTGTTGAAAAAGCAAAAAAGATAGCTTTTTCAATTGCTAATTCTCCATTAATAAAAACAGCTGTAGCAGGTGAAGATCCTAACTGGGGAAGAATCCTAATGGGCATTGGTAAATCAGGTGAGAAAATTGACCCAAAAAAAATAGTTATTAAGCTAGGAGAATTTACTGTGGCAGAAAATGGAAAAATTTCTGAATCGTACAATGAAGAAAAGTTACAAGAATACATGAAGTGGGATTCAATTCTTATTGAAGTCGATTTAAAACAAGGTCCTGAACAATATGAATGTTACACTTGTGACTTTACCCATGATTACATTGATATCAATGCCCACTATAGAAGAAGTTAAGTATTGAAATAATAATAATTATCCTTGTTAGTATATGATTAAATTTCTCTTAAAGTGCAGCGATAAACATGAATTTGAAAGTTGGTTTTCTGATTCTAAAGAATATGAAAAGCTAAAAAAAAGAAATTTACTCGAGTGTATTTTCTGCGGGTCAAAAGACATAGACAAATCTATAATGTCTCCAAATGTTATCGTAACAAATAAAGTTGAAAATAAAAAATACAACTACAACAAATTTAATAAAATAAAAAAAGATTTAGTTAGAATAAAAAAATTCATAGAAAAAAATTTTGAATTTGTAGGTGAAAAATTTCCTAGAGAAGTTAGAGAAATTTACTATGACAATAAAAAAAATAAAAATATTTACGGTACGGTAACTTTAGAAGAAAAATTAGAATTAGAAGAAGAAGGAATAGATTTAGCTACTATTCCGTGGGTAGATAACAAAGAAAACTAATTTTTTTCAGCTGTGATTATATAATTAACAGACATATCCTTAGTTTTTTTCCATTCCTGAAAAATAGGATTGTAACTTAAGCCAGTTAAATTAGTGATTGAGAAATTTAAGTCAGTAAGTTTTTTCTCTAGTTCTTCTGGCTTGATAAATTTATTCCAATCATGCGTTCCTATCGGGAGCCATCTTAAAATATATTCAGCACCTACTATAGCTTTTACATATGAGGTTAGCGTCCTGTTGATAGTAGCAGTTAACATTATTCTTTTTTTTTTTAGCAAAGTAAAGCAAGAAGAAAGGTATAAATCTAAATCTTCAACATGTTCCACAACCTCTAAATTTAAAATAATGTCGAATTTATTTTCTAGTTTTAAATTTTCAGGTACAGTATTTAGATAATTTATATTTAAATTGTTTTTTTTTGCATGCAACTTTGCTACTTGAATATTTTTGTCAGAAGCATCAATACCAGTTACATCTGCTCCTAGTCTAGACATAGGTTCACTAATTAATCCACCACCACAACCAATGTCTAAAATCTTTAAATTTTTTAAAGGAAATTTTTTTTTTTTATCTATTTTAAAATAATTTGAAGCAACATTTAAGATATACTCAATCCGAATTGGATTAAATGCATGTAAAGGTTTAAATTTTCCATTAATATCCCACCACTCATTAGCTATTTTAGAAAATTTATTAATTTCATCTTTATTTATTGTACTCATTATTCTATCTTACATCTTCTTGTTAAATTTCTAAATTAAGATATTCATAGTTATAAATTAAATTGTATATATGGCAAAAATTGTTATTAAATTTGGCGGTACATCAGTAGGTAGTATAGATAGAATAATTGCCGCAGCAAAAATAATTAAAAAAAAATTAAATAAAAATAATAAAATTATAGTTGTTGTTTCAGCAATGGCTGGAAAAACCAATGAATTAGTCAAACAATCGGAAAAAATAAGTAAAAATTTTAACAAAAGAGAATTAGATGTTTTGCTAACCTCAGGAGAGCAAGTTACTTCAGCTTTGCTGGCAGGTGCTTTAGAGAAAGAAGGAGTTAAGGCTAGAAGTTATATGGGATGGCAAATACCTATCCTAACCTACGGTGATCACAACAACGCTCGGATCGTTAATATGCATGTAGAAAAAATAAATAAATATATTTTAAATAAAGGTGTAGCGATTATTCCTGGTTTCCAAGGGGTTTCAAAAAATGGAGAAATTACATCTATTGGTAGAGGAGGTTCTGACGCTACAGCAGTTGCAATAGCAAAAATTTTTAATACTGATGAGTGCGAAATATACACAGATGTAGAAGGTGTCCATTCCACAGATCCAAAACATTTTCCAAAAGCTAAGAAAATTAATAAAATATCTTACGAAGAAATGTTAGAGATGTCATCTCTTGGTGCAAAAGTAATGCAATCATCCGCTGTACAAACTGCCATGATGTACGATTTACCACTTCACGTAAGATCTGCTTTTTCTAGTGCTGAAGGTACTAAAATATTTGGATCAGAAAGCATAGACTATTCAAAAACTATTACTGGAGTGACTTACTCTAAAGATGAAGCTAAAATTACTCTTTTAGGTGTGCAAGACAAACCCGGAGTAGCAGCAGACATATTTGAGCCATTAGGAAAAAAATCAATAAATATTGACATGGTTATTCAAAACATTTCGCCTGATGGCAAAACAACAGATTTAACATTTACGATTAAAAGAAATGATCTAAACAAAACAATTAAAATTATAAAATCAAATAAAAAGAGTGTTAAATATAAATCTATTAGTAGTGATAAAAAAGTATCTAAAGTATCAATTGTTGGCGCTGGAATGATAACAGCACCTGGTGTAACTTATAAAATGTTTAGAGCTTTGGCGCAAGAAAAAATAAATATTTTAGCTATTTCTACATCAGAAATAAAATTATCTGTTATTATTAATGAAATCAATACTACAAAAGCTGTAAAAAAACTTCACAATGTTTTTAATTTAGATTAATTCTATGGAGATTAGACCGTACAGAACTATCAAAAGAAAAAAAACTAAAAAAATAATGGTTGGTAAAGTACCTGTTGGACAAGACTCGATTATATCTGTTCAATCAATGACTAATACCATTACCTCTGACGTACCAGGAACTATTAAACAAATATTAGATCTAGAAAATGCGGGAGCAGATATAGTAAGAGTATCATGTCCCGATGAAGCGTCGACTCTTGCGCTTAAAGAAATTGTTAAAGAAGTAAATGTTCCTATAGTAGCTGATATACATTTTCATCATAAAAGAGCTATTGAAGCAGCAAAAATGGGAGCTAGTTGTTTGAGAATTAATCCTGGGAATATTGGAGCAAATGACAGAGTTGTTGAAATAATTAAAGCTGCTAAAGATTATAATTGTTCAATTAGGATTGGAGTAAATGCTGGATCTTTAGACAAGACTCTCTTGGAAAAATATAAAGAACCATGCCCAGAAGCTTTAGTAGAAAGCGCTATGTATAACATTAAACTTATGGAAGATAACAATTTTTTTAATTTCAAACTAAGTGTTAAGTCATCAGATGTTTTTTTAGCAGTTAAATCTTATGAACAACTTTCAAAAGCCTGTGATTATCCACTACATGTTGGAATAACTGAAGCCGGAGGACTTTTAACTGGAAGTATAAAATCTGCAATTGGTATTGGACAATTATTAAAACAAGGTATTGGTGATACAATTAGAGTTTCATTGTCAGCGGACCCAATAGAAGAAATCAAGGCTGGATATGAAATTCTAAAGTCATTGAGTATTAGATCAAGAGGAGTTCAAATCATATCTTGCCCTTCGTGCGCCCGACAAGCCTTTCCAGTTATAGACACTGTTAAAATTTTAGAAGAAAAACTAGCACACATTAAAACACCTATCACACTTTCCATAATCGGTTGTGTTGTTAATGGCCCAGGTGAAGCGGCTCAAACAGAAATAGGCTTAACAGGTGGAGGACAAGATAGTAACTTATTATACTTGTCTGGAGTACCCCATGAAAAAGTACCTAGCAACGAAATTATAGATAAAATTGTTCAGCTTGTAGAAGATAAGGTTAAAGAAAAAATAATTAAATTATGATACCGCTAGAAAAAGTAAAAGAACTAATTACAAAACACGATAGTTTAGAAAAAGAGCTGTCAACTGGAACTATAGATTCAAAAACTTTTGCTCAAAAATCGAAAGAATATTCAGATTTAGGTAATATTATTTCTTACGCGCGCTCATATATAAAATTTAATGATGAACTCAAAGAACTAGAGCAAATTTTGCATGATAAAAGTAGCGATCCAGAAATGGTGAATCTTGCAGAAAAGGAGCTTGATATACTTAAGCAAAAAAAAATTAACCATACAAATAAACTAAAAATATTTTTATTACCAAAAGATGAGGATGATAGTAAAAATGCGATAGTTGAGATCAGAGCAGGCACAGGAGGGTTAGAAGCATCTCTTTTCTGCTCAGATTTATTTAAGATGTATGAAAAAGTGTGTTCCAAAAAAAAGTGGAAGTTAGAAATCATAAGTATTTCTAAGAGTGAAGCAGGAGGTTTTAAAGAGGTCATATTTTTAGTTAACGGAAGTGACATTTATTCCTATTTAAAATATGAGTCCGGTGTTCACAGGGTGCAAAGAGTACCCACAACAGAGACTCAAGGAAGAATACATACATCGGCATCTACGGTAGCTGTTTTGCCAGAAGCTGAAGAAGTAGATATTCAAATTAAAGAATCCGATTTAAGAATAGATGTTTTTAGAGCAGGTGGACCAGGAGGTCAGTCAGTTAACACAACTGACAGCGCGGTACGGATAACCCACTTACCAACAGGTGTTGTGGTTAGTCAGCAAGATGAAAAATCTCAACATAAGAATAAAGCCAAAGCTCTAAAAATTTTAAGATCTAGAGTATATGAAGCTGAAAAAAGAAAAAAAGATCAAGAGCGTGCAGATAATAGGAAGAGTCAAATAGGAAGTGGAGATAGATCTGAAAGAATTAGAACTTATAATTTTCCTCAGGGCAGAGTAACAGATCACAGAATAAATTTAACTCTTCACAAATTAGAAGAGTTTTTAAACGGAGAAATTCACGAGGAAATGAATGAAGCTCTAAGACTAAAAGAACAAGATTTAAAATTACAAAATCTAAAACAATGAATATATCAGAACTTTTGAATCTAGGCTCTAAGAGACTTAAACAAAATAAGATAGAAACGCATCAATTAGACTCAGAACTTGTATTATCTAGTTTGCTAAAGAAACAAAGAGAAAATTTATTAATAAATCTAAATAAAAAGGTCTCAAAAAATACTATTGATAATTTTGAAAAGTTAATAATCAGGAGAGCTAACAGAGAACCCCTGGCATATATTTTAAAAAAAAAAGAATTTTGGAGTAAAGATTTTTTTGTAGACAGAAATACATTAATCCCAAGACCAGAAACAGAATTACTTTGTGAAAGTGTAATTAGAATTTTTAAAAATAAAAATATACACATTTTAGATATAGGAACGGGGACAGGCTGTATAATATTAAGTATTTTAAGTGAAATCAAAGAAGGAAAAGGTATTGGGGTAGATGTCTCAAGAGAAGCTATTAAAGTTGCTAAAAAAAATTCAAATAAACTTGGATTAAATAAAAGAGTAAAATTTATTAATAAATCATTCGAAGATATTTATGGATATAAATTTGATTTAATTGTTTCCAACCCTCCGTATATAAAAACTTCTGATATAAAAAATTTATCAGATGATATTAAAAAATTTGAACCAAAAATAGCTTTAGATGGAGGCAAGGAGGGGCTTGACGTAATTAAAAAAGTTATTTACAAGTCTAATACTATTTTAAAAAAATTAGGTATGCTCGCTTTAGAAATAGGTTACGGGCAATATTATAAAGTTTCAAAAATCTTAAAAGAACAAAATTTTAAAGAAGTATTATTAGTTAAAGATTATAAAAATAACGTTAGATGTATATTGGCAAAATTTAAAGATTAATTTAAACCCAAAAAAAAATGAGCGATCACAAAAGAAGATTCAGACCTAGACCTCAAAGGAACGGTTTTAGACCTAGAAATAACAGTGGACAAAATTCAAATGGTCATTTTCAATCCAATGGAAATGGTAATGTAAGCAGAAATAATGGATCAATGACTAATCCATTTAATGTAGAAAAAACCGTTCAAAAATATCAACAACTTGCTAAAGACGCTCTCATATCAGGTGAGACAGTACTACATGAAAATTACCTTCAACATGCCGAGCATTTTAATCGAAGATTGACGGAGTTAAATGTAAAACCTAAAGAAAAAAAAATTGAAAATACAAGTTCACCCGATTCATCAAAACAGCAATTAATAGAAAAAAAGAAGTAGTTTAATTTTAATTATCTATTTTATCTTAATTCAGCAAGTTTAACGTCAATCTTAATTCTTTCCACCTCAAATTTATTTCTAGCCTCGTTGCTTAAAATTTTTCCACTAGGCAGCTTAAGTCTTTGAGAGTTAACTCTTTTATTATTTTTAAGGACTTCGTAATGAAGGTGAGGGCCTGTCGACATTCCAGTTGATCCAACGTAACCAATAATTCTTCCTTGATTAACTCTCACACCTTTTCGTATACCTCTTCCAAATTTTGACATATGTCCGTAAGCTGTCACATAAATTGAATTGTGTCTAATTGAAACATAATTTCCGTAGCCTTTGTATTTTTGTGCTCTTAGAATAACTCCAGATCCAGAAGCCATTATAGGTGTACCTGTCGGCGCTGCAAAATCTGTTCCTTGGTGTAATTTATTATATCCGAGTATAGGATGTTTTCTAATTCCAAAAGAAGAAGACAAACGTGCGCCATTAATTGGAGTTTTCATTAAAGTTTTTATAACACTTTTTCCGTCAACGTCATAATATCCTTCTTTGTTATCATGCTTAAAATTATAGAGTGAAAGTTCTTTGTTATTTACAAACATTGATGCATAAATTATTTTTCCAGTATTTCTTACCACGTTGTCATCATCAACATATTGTTCGTAATAAACTTCAAAAGCATCACCAGTTCGTATATCTCTCTGAAAGTCTACTTCGAATCCAAATATATTTGCAAATTCAACTATGATATTTGGCTCTATGCCGACAGCAACAGCTGAGCTATATAAATTATTTTTTATTGTATTAGATAGTACTATTTTTTTTTTCTTTAATTTTAATACAATTTTAGTAATATTAAATTCATCTTTATTTCTTTTTATTTCAACTGAAGTAATAGCGTCGATAGGATAAAATAAACTTACAATTTTGTCAGTACCCTTTCCTTCTTTTGTCACAATTTGAATTTTGGTACCAGCGTATATATTAGATAATTTTTTTTTAATAATTCCACTTGCTATATTATTGATCTCATTTTTATTAATGTTATATTTTTTTAGTACTTTTTCTAAAGTATCGTTATTTTCGACAGTATAATTGTATTTTTTGTAGGGTGATTTTAGATTTTCGAAAATAAATTCTTTTATATTGTTAAATTCATTTGATTTTAAAAAAGAGTTAAAATTATTTTCTTTTAATTTCGTGTAAAATTTAATTTGATTCACGATTAAAGTGTAAATAACGAAAAAAACAGCTAAAAAAAAAAAATTAAGCAAATATTTTTTTTTACTGAAGGCAATAAAAACGTATTTGATTTTTTTACCAATACCCTTAGATAACTTTAGAAAATTACTTAGTTTAGCTCTAGACATTTAAGTGTTTGATATATAAAAATAAGGTGTTCTTTTCAACGGAAAGTAAAAAATAAGCTTTGATTCTATTGGCTTTTTTAACGAATATACACCTTGATTTATCTTATTTTTGTAATATAACCGCGTCTCACATTTTTTAGTAATATTTAATGTAAGTTAACTGTTGCTATAGGTGTGTTTTAGATTTTTTAACAAAAATCTTAGCTTTTTTAAATTGTAAATTTTTAAGAAGAGAAGTGTGGACGGTTAGGTTAGCAAAGAAATTGTCGTACACACTTTAACAAAACTAACTTTAGTTCACACTAAAGTTTTTTAAAGCTAGTGTGCGCCGTTATTAAACTTGAGAGTTTGATCATGGCTCAGAACGTACGCTGGCGGCACGCCTAACACATGCAAGTCGAACGCAGTAGCAATACTGAGTGGCAAACGGGTGAGTATAATGTGGGAATCTGCCTTTTGGTTCGGAATAACACGAGGAAACTTGTGCTAATACCGGATAAGCCTTTACAGGGAAAGTTTTAATGCCAAAAGATGAGCCCGCACTTGATTAGCTAGTTGGTAAGGTAATAGCTTACCAAGGCAACGATCAATAGCTGTTCTTAGAGGAAGACCAGCCACATTGGGACTGAGACACGGCCCAAACTCCTACGGGAGGCAGCAGTGGGGAATCTTGCACAATGGGGGCAACCCTGATGCAGCGATGCCGCGTGAGTGAAGAAGGCCTTTGGGTTGTAAAACTCTTTCGTCGGGGAAGAAAATGACTGTACCCGAATAAGAAGGTCCGGCTAACTTCGTGCCAGCAGCCGCGGTAATACGAAGGGACCTAGCGTAGTTCGGAATTACTGGGCTTAAAGAGTTCGTAGGTGGTTAAAATAGTTGATGGTGAAATCCCAAGGCTCAACCTTGGAACTGCCATCAAAACTTTTTAGCTAGAGTATGATAGAGGAAAGTGGAATTTCTAGTGTAGAGGTGAAATTCGTAGATATTAGAAAGAACATCAAAAGCGAAGGCAACTTTCTGGATCATTACTGACACTGAGGAACGAAAGCATGGGTAGCGAAGAGGATTAGATACCCTCGTAGTCCATGCCGTAAACGATGTGTGCTAGACGTTGGAAACTTAGTTTTCAGTGTCGCAGAGAAATCGTTAAGCACACCGCCTGGGGAGTACGACCGCAAGGTTAAAACTCAAATGAATTGACGGGGACCCGCACAAGTAGTGGAGCATGTGGTTTAATTCGAAGATACGCGCAGAACCTTACCAACACTTGACATGTTCGTCGCGAGCCTAAGAGATTAGGCTTTTCAGTTTGGCTGGACGAAACACAGGTGCTGCATGGCTGTCGTCAGCTCGTGTCGTGAGATGTTGGGTTAAGTCCCGCAACGAGCGCAACCCCTACCTTTAGTTGCCACCATTTAGTTGGGCACTTTAAAGGAACTGCCAGTGATAAGCTGGAGGAAGGTGGGGATGACGTCAAGTCCTCATGGCCCTTATGTGTTGGGCTACACACGTGCTACAATGACACTTACAGTGGGAAGCTAAGTCGCGAGGCTAAGCTAATCTCTAAAAGGTGTCTCAGTTCGGATTGCACTCTGTAACTCGAGTGCATGAAGCTGGAATTACTAGTAATCGTGGATCAGCGCGCCACGGTGAATACGTTCCCGGGTCTTGTACACACCGCCCGTCACACCATGGAAGTTGGTTACACCTTAAGGCAAATCGTCAACCCTCGGGAGACATTTGACTACGGTACGATCAGCAACTGGGGTGAAGTCGTAACAAGGTAGCCGTAGGGGAACCTGCGGCTGGATTACCTCCTTTCTAAGGATGACCCAAAAATTTTTCATTGGGTCAAAAAAAATTAAGTTAATGTGACCGTCCTCATTTCTCTTCTTATTAATAAAGTGTCTACCTAATGCAGGGCCGGTAGCTCAGTTGGTTAGAGCGCACCCCTGATAAGGGTGAGGTCGGACGTTCGAGTCGTCCTCGGCCCACCATTATTTTAAAGGGGGATTAGCTCAGCTGGTAGAGCGCCTGATTTGCATTCAGGAGGTCAGCGGTTCGACCCCGCTATCCTCCACCAAATTGACACTTTTAGCTTTTTCACATCGTAAATATAATATCAATATCTATATCCGATTGTTTATTAATTTGAACAATCATATAAAAATTTAATTTCTCACAGAAAAAAATTATTTTCTGTGCATAAATCAAGCGTATAAGGCCGTATGGCGGATGCCTAGGCACTGAAAGGCGATGAAGGACGTGGTATACTGCGATAAGTTTCGGGGAGCCGTATGCAGGCTTTGATCCGAGAATTTCCGAATGGGAAAACCCACCACTTTATGTGGTACTTTAAACTGAATTCATAGGTTTAAAGAGCAAACCCGGAGAACTGAAACATCT
>CAJQTN010000005.1:0-12500 GCA_905620505.1 uncultured Pelagibacteraceae bacterium | reverse complement strand
TAAGCACCGTAAGGTGTGTAGCTGACCGGTACTAATAGCTCAATTGGCTTGATTTATGCACTGAAAAAAATTTTCAGTATCAAGAAAGACACTTTTTATTAAAATATAAAATTGATATTATTTTACAAAGAATAATGAAAAAAGCCTGTAAGAAGTTACAGGCTTTTTTTATTAAGGGTACGATGTATTTATTAAACAGTCAAAATAATAAAACTATGCAAATAGAAAAATTTAAAGACAAAACTTTGATTATTGCCGAAATAGGACCTAATCATAATGGTTCATTGAAGACCGCTATAAGAATGATAAAAAAAATTGCCAGCGCAGGTGCGGACGTAATTAAGTTTCAGCTTGCAAACCCAGAACATGTTTATAGCTTAGATGCTTTTAAAGCAGAATACCAAAAAAAAAACGACACTAGTAATTCAATTCTAGAAATGAGTAAGAAAAATCAATTAAAAAAAGAAGATCATATTAAATTAAAAAAGACTTGCATCCAGGCAGGTGTGGCATACGCATGTTCAGCCTTTGATTTAAAATCTTTAAAATATTTAGATAAAAAAGTTGGTCTACCATTCTTTAAAGTTCCTTCTGGTGAAATACTCTCATTTGATATGTTGAGTTATATGTCCCAAAGAAAGAAAAAAATTTTTGTTTCTACTGGCATGGCAACATTTAAAGAAATTTCATATGTTTTAAATATTTTAAAAAAAAATAAGGTAGTGCTCATGCATTGTGTAAGCTCTTATCCTGCAAAAAAAAAAAACTTAAACTTAAATGTTATAGATAATTTAAGAAAAAAATTTAAAAAATCTGTAGGATATTCCGATCATTCTTTAGGCACTGAGGCGTGTTTAGCGGCAGTAGCTAAAAGAGTGAGTGTAATTGAAAAACATGTAACTTTATCAAAAAAAAAAGATGGACCAGATCATAAATCCTCGATGGAGATAGATGAGTTTAAAAAATTCGTAAAAAAAATAAGAGACTTAGAGGCTATTTTAGGTTTGGAAGAAAAAGTTTTTACAAAAGATGAAATCAATGTTCGAAACGTAGCAAGGAAAAGTATAGTTACAGCAAGAAAAATATACAAAGATCAAAAATTAAAAGTTAAAGATTTTGTATTTAAAAGACCTGGAAATGGTATTTCACCCCTTAAATTAAAAAAAATAATTGGCAGATTCTCTATAAAAAATATTGAAAAAGACAAAGTTTTAAAAATCACTGATATTGCTTAAATTATAACAATATCATTTACACCAGTAAGAAAATTTAAAGTTTTTACCTAGTAAAATATCAAAAAATTAAATGGAATTTCTTTAATTAATTATTGATAAGTTTTTTTTATATGCTATTTTATTTTTGAGGACTAAATATAAAAGCCTCAAATGGCTTAGTGAAGTCAAAACAATTCAGATTGTACCACTCAAATTTTGAACTAAAGTATTTATGGATAGTGGTCAGCATATAGATAAAATAAAACTTAATCGATGGTTAAATATTAGGAAGACAACTCTTAAAGAAATTAACAAGAGGTTAAAAAATAAAATTAACTTTGAGATAACTTTAGATAATTGCGAAAGTTTAGATAGCTATACTGCCAGTGTGGTTGCTAATTATTTAGAAATCGAACCAATAAAAATCAAAAAAAATACCTTTAATCCAATATTTTTATACAGCTCTAAGTCAGACATAGAAAGAACAAGAAGACCCATAAAAAAAGATGGGATACATTTTTACAATTATTATACACTTCCAACACCTAAGGGGTATGTTTCTCCAGTTCTCCTCGATATAATGTGTCCTAAGAACAAGCTTCCAAAACTAAATAATGGCCATTTAGAGCCAGCCATAACTATCAGCATGGGCCCGAGCGATATTCATGCAAGATTTTCAAAAAAACTAAACAAAGATACTTGGATAAAATTTAAAATAAACAAAGATCCAAAAACAAAATGGGTTGTTGGCTCTAGCTATTTTGAACCTTCGTTCTGCAAACACACTTATTCGCAAGCAGAAAATGGATTAGGTAGAATAATATCTTATACAACTCGATCCAATATTGAAACTTTATGCATGGAAAAACTAAATAATAATTCTTATAATAATTTGATAAATATAAATAAAAATAAAAAAATAAACAGAACTCTTCTGAAGCTAGAAATAGAAAGCAAAGGCTATTCTATTGAAGAAATATCAAAAAAAATAAATGTGCCGTACGAAAAAGTAAAAAATTTTTTTAAAAATCGAACTAGCACATTAGAAAAAAAATATATTATTAAATTATGTAAATTTATTAATTCTGACCCAACTCTATTTCTCGATAGAAATTTTAAAGAGGACACTGTTGGCAAATCATATTTAGATTATAAAGATTCTCTTAAAACCATTAGAAAATATAAATCTTACAAAGTAGCCTCCATAGCAAATTCCATAAGATTCCCAGATTTATCTGGTTTCTTTATGAAAGTTTCAAACTTAAAAAAACCTTACATAAATGATTTATTTGATTCAAAATGCTCACATTATTTTGTTACAGGTGGTGACATAAAAATTCATATTAGAGAAAATGATAAGAATACCAGTAAAAAAATTAGAGAAGGAGATTGCCTGTGGGTTTCAGCTTTTACACATCATGGCTTTACAGGTAGTGGCTCGATGTTAAAAATTTCGGATGGGCAAAACATTAATTATCTAGAAAAAGAAGATTTAATTAACACCTATAATGTTAATAATTTTTTAAAAAGGGCGAAAAACGATATTAAAAATTGGGGTTATGACGAATAACCAAAAAAAAAATAATGAAGTATTTAGCTTGTGGCTTATAGGTCCATCCGCCGCTGGCAAAACGACCGTTTCTAAAAAAATTTATGAAAAACTATCTGATAAATACAAAAGTTTAATATTATTAGACGGAGATCATGTGAGAAAGATATTTGCAAATGAGTCAGGATACGATGCTATTTCAAGAAGTAAAAATATAAGAAAATATGTTAACATTGTTAATTGGTTAAATTCATTCAAGGTATCAACTATTGTTGCAGCAATTAATGCATTTGAAAAAGATAGGGAATTTTCAAGGCAACAAATTAGCAACTATAAAGAGATTTATTTGAAATGCAGAATAGAAGAAAGAATAAAAAGAGATAAAAAAAAACTTTATTTGCCAGCAATTAAAGGAGAGAAAAAAAATGTTGTAGATGTAGACATATCTTTTGAAGATCCAATTAATTGCGATCTAATAATTGATTCAGAAAAAAAAAGCCCAGATGAAATCGCTAAAAATATTATAGAAAGTTTAAAATTATAATTATGAAAAAAAATAAAACAGTTTATGTGCCCTTGGCAATAGACATTCTGCATTCGGGTCATTTAAATATAATAAAAATAGCAAAAAAATACGGTAAAGTGGTTATAGGATTATTATCGGATAGTGCGGTAGCAGAATATAAAGCCATACCTTCGCTTGAGTATAATGAGAGATATAAGATTGTTAAAAGTTTAAAAGATGTAAACCAAATAATCAAGCAAGATACATGGGATTATTCTTATGTTTTAAACACATTAAAGCCTGATTATTTTATACATGGTGATGATTGGAAAAGAGGAATTCAAAAAAAAACTAGAAAAAAAGTAATTAGCATATTGAAAAAAAATAAAGGAAAACTGATCGAAGTTCCATACACAAAAAATATTTCATCTTCTTCTATTAAAAGTGATTTGATAACTCATTTAACCCCTACATCACGAATATCTATTCTTAAGAGGCTTATAGAAAATAAAACGGTTGTAAGAGTCTTGGAATCCCATAGTCCACTGTCAGGTTTAATAGCTGAAAACACAAAAATAGAAAAAGGAAAAAAAATTCAGCAATTTGATGCGATGTGGTCTTCGAGCCTAACAGACTCAAGTGTAAAAGGTAAGCCAGACAATCAATCTTTAGATTTTTCTTCTAGATTTAGTGGTTTAGGAGACATATTAGACGTAACAACTAAACCATTAATTTTTGATGCGGATAATGGAGGGAGACTAGAACATCTACCTTTCGCCATAAGAACACTAGAAAGACTAGGCGTTTCAGCGATTATGATAGAGGATAAAATTGGATTAAAAAAAAATTCATTATTTGCAGACCAGTCGGGAGCTAAACAGGATTCAATCAAAGACTTTTGTCAAAAGATTAATTCAATTAAAAAAAATAGAAGTTCACAGGATTTTTTAATTGGCGCTAGAATTGAAAGTTTTATTTTAGGTAAGGGCTTAAATGATGCATTGAATCGTGCTAAGGCTTATTCTAAAGCTGGGGCTGATATAATCTTAATTCACAGCAAGGAAAACAATCCTAAAGAAATTTTTTCGTTTTCAAAAATCTTTAAAAAAACTAAATATTATAAACCTTTAGTAGCTGTACCTTCTACCTATTCCAAAACTACTGAAGAAATGTTGGTTAAAAATGGATTTAAAATTGTCATATATGCTAATCACATGTTGAGAGCAGCGTATCCAGCAATGCAGAATGCCGCTGAAACCATATTAAAAAATAAAAGATCATTTGAATTGGAAAAAAAAATTAGCTCCGTAAAAGAAGTCATCAATCTAATTAGGTAATAATGGTATTTGTTGAAAATTTTTTAGCTACTCTTAAAAGAAATAAAATTAATTTTTTTACTGGCGTGCCAGACAGTGTTCTAAAAAATTTATCAGTTAGTTTAGAGGTAAACAATAACAGCGAACATCAAATTGCAGTCAACGAAGGAAGTGCCATAGGAATTGGAATCGGACACTATTTGGCAACAAAAAAATTACCATGTGTGTACATGCAAAACTCAGGTTTAGGTAATGCCATCAATCCAATTATATCAATTGCTGATAAAAAAATTTATTCTATACCTATGTTGCTTTTAATTGGATGGCGTGGGGCACCGAACTCAAAAGATGAGCCACAGCATATGGTAAAAGGAAAAATTACACCAAATTTACTTAAGTTATTAAATATAGATTTTTGCAAAGTGAAAAAAACCGAAGATTTAAAAAAATTAGATATTCTGATAAAAAAAGCAACTAAAGAAAAAAAAATTGTGGCGTGTTTAATAGAAAATAAAATATTAAAAAATAAAAAAAAACTTTCCTTAAAACAAAAAAAAATAAAAAAGTTTTCTGCCAGTAGAGAAATTTTTTTAAACAAATTATTAAAACTTATAAAAAAAGATGTAAAAATAATCTCAACTACAGGGCACACATCAAGAGAGTTGATGAAAGTGCGTGAAGAGAAAAAACTAAAAAAAGGTAAAGATTTTTACATGGTGGGTGGCATGGGGCATTCACTTTCAGTAGCAATAGGCATGAGCATAAAGTTAAAAAAACAAATTATTTGTGTGGATGGAGACGGTTCACTATTAATGCACTTAGGATCCATGTTTACAAATAGTTTAATAAAGAAAGGAAACTTAAAACATATTTTACTAAACAACAATTCGCACGAGTCGGTAGGAGGGCAAGAAACTGGAGCCAGCAAAATAAATTTCGAATTACTGTCTAGAAGCTTAGGATATGACAACTATTATAGTATCACCAAAAATAAAGAAATCGAAAAAGTCTTGAAAAAATTTTTAAAGAACAAAAAAACTTCATTACTAGAGGTTTATACTAAATCTGAAATTGGAAAAAAACTACCAAGACCCAAAAATTTAATTAAAATTAAGCATAACTTTATTAAATAAATGAAAGCTATAATCTTAGCAGCTGGTAGAGGAACAAGAATACCAAGCATCACAAAAAAAAAACCCAAATGTTTAATAAAAGTCAATAAAATACCAATATTGTTAAGACAGATTAATTTTTTAAGAAAATTAAATATTAAAGATATAATTATAGTTAAAGGATTCAAAAAAAATCAAATTAATTATAAAAATATAAAATATGTAATTAATAAAAATTACAAAAAAAATGAACAATTAGAATCTCTTTTTTGCGCTAAAAAAGAGATGAAATGTGATTTAATAATTACTTTTGCAGACACTATTTATGATTTTTCTTTATTAAAAAAAATAGTTGAGTTCAAAAAAGGAGAAATAATTTTAGGAATAGATAAAAAATGGAAAAAAAGATATAAATTTAGATACGACCACCCATTTACACAAGCCGATAAAGTCAAGATTAATAAACAGGGAAACTTGCTGAAAATTGGAAAAGGATTGTCACTAAAAGAAACTAATGCTGAATTTTTAGGAATTTTAAAGTTAACCAAAAAAGGATGTAGTATATTTTCTAAAAGTTTTAAAAAATTAAAAAAAAAAGAACACACAAACAGAATGCAGATACATAATTTCATTCAAATATTGATACAAGAAAAAGAAAAGATTTTTTCTTGTGACTTACAAGGAAAATTTATGGAAATAGATACTTTTAATGATTACAAAATAGCGTCAAAAATGTTTACAACCAAATGAAAAATAATTTTGAAACATCTTCAACTCAAGATTTAAAATTATTTATTTTAAACAAATTTTACAAGAAAATATTTGTTTTAGCAGGATATAAGTCATTTACAGAAAGTGGGTTAAAAACATTTTTTAGTCAAACTTTTAAAGAAAAAAATTTTAATTTTTTTTTTAAAAGAAAACCATATCCAGAATATCAAGAGTTAATTAAAATTATAAAAAGTATAGAAAATTTTAATCCTGATTTAATTATCGCCGCTGGAGGTGGTTCAGTTTTAGATTATGCTAAAATTGCAAATTCAATAGAGTTTAATCGTAATTTAGATAAAGATATTATTAGTTCAGAGTATAAATTAAAAAAAAAAAAAACTATTCTATTAGCCATACCGACCACAGCCGGTTCTGGAGCGGAGGTAACATCGAATGCAGTTATTTATATTAACCAAAAAAAATACTCAATAGAAGGCAATTCAATAAAGCCAGATTTTTTTTTTCTAATACCTGATTTTGTAAAGTCTGCTTCTAATATAATAAAATCTTCTGCAGGATTTGATGCGATCGCGCAAAGTATAGAATCTTTAGTGTCAAAAAGATCCAATGCTACTAGTGTAGCTTACGCAAAAAAATCTCTTTCTATTTCTTTAGATTATTTTTTAAAATTTTTAAAAAAACCAACTAAAGAAAATACCTGTGCAATGTCTTTCGCCGCCAACCTGTCTGGAAAAGCTATAAATATATCTCGTACAACAGCTCCGCATGCAGTTTCATATCCATTTACTTCATCGTTTAAAATTAGTCACGGTCACGCAGTATCCTTAACGCTAAATAAATTTATGGTATTCAATTATAAGAATTCAACACATTCAACTTGTAAATTTGACCTTCACGAAAGGTTTAAATTGTTATTTAAAATTACCAAAACAAAAAATATAGAAGATTTTAATAACTATATTAAATTTATAAAAATAAACGCAAATCTAGAAGATAATTTCACCAAGCTAGGCATAGATATTGAAAATTTCATGCCAAAATTACTTGATGAAACTAACGACCAGAGACTCAAAAATAATCCAGTTAAAATTACAAAAAAAATATTGAAGTCTTTAATTTTAAATACTTAAATAATACCCCATATAACCCCTTTTAGTTTCTTAAGTTTTTTACAATTTAGCTTTACTGTTCAAAGAATGAACGTTAGATTGTTCAAAAATTGAACATATGAACAAAATAAAAAAAAATGTAGAAGATCACTTCGATTTACTTCGTGGCATACAGAAGAAACCAAATACATCTCAGAGACAGTTAGCTAAAGATTTAGGCTTTAGTCTAGGTAAGCTAAATTATTGCATTAAAGAGCTGCAAACAAAAGGTTTGATAAAAATTAGAAATTTTACGAACAACCCAAATAAAATTAATTATGCGTACTTGCTTACACCTAAAGGTATTTCACAAAAAAGTAAAATGACTGTAAATTTTATGAAAAAAAAAATGCAAGAATACGATGATTTAAAAAAAGAATTAGAAAAATAAAATGTGGACAGTTTTAAAATTTAAACCAAAAAAAATAGAGATTTTAAAAAAAAATCTTACAACAAAATTAGGAGATAAAATATTTTTTTATTATCCAAGAGCTATTTTTCATAAATATATAAATAATAAAATGCACAGTAAGGATATAAATTTATTAGGAGACTACTTGCTATGTTTTCACAAAAAATTTAACAAAAATGAAACAATAAAAAATTGCAGATATATTAAAGGTCTTGAATATTTTTTAAATAACCATTCTATTTACCAAAAAGATATAACTAGTTTTATTAATAAATGTAAAAATTGTGAGGATAGAAACGGATATGTTTCTCACAACCTTTTCGATCTAAAATTAAACTCAAAGTATCAATTTTTTTCAGGGCCTTTTACAAACATGATCTTTAAAATAACAGAAATGCAAAAAAATAAAATTAAAATTTTAATGGGAAACGTTGAGACTTTAGTAAAAAAAGAAGAACATCAATTTAGACCCATTTAAACAAAATGAAATTAAATGTAAAATCGACCTTTTACAAAGTGCGGAGCTATAATTTGACTATTGTAAATTGGAATATAATAGTAACTTCAATTAAATTATGAAAAAATTAAGTTGGGATGGAAAAAATGGTCCACTGTTGATTGCTGAAATAGGAGGCAATCATGAGGGGGATTTCGCATACGCTAAAAGACTAACCAAATTAGCTATTAAATCTGATGTAGACATTATTAAATTTCAAATTTACTCAGGCGAAACCTTAGTAAATAATCTTATGTCACCAAATAGATTTAAACATTTTAAAAAATTTCAACTGAGTAAAAAACAACATATTTACTTAGCGGAAATGTGCTTGGGAAATGGTATTAAATATCTTTCATCAATTTGGGATACTGAAGTGTTAAAATGGTTAGACAAATATTTAGAAATTTATAAAATTGGATCAGGTGATTTAACAGCTTATCCTATAATCAAAGAATTTGCTAAAAAAGGAAAACCAATAATATTGTCATCAGGACTATCCAACTCTAAGGAAATAAAAAATACAATTAATTTTTTAATTAATAAAAATAAAAAATATAAATCTAAAGAATTTTTGTCAGTACTACAATGCACTTCTTCTTATCCAACCATTGATCAAGAAGCTAATTTGAAAATAGTTACTCAATTAGTTAATAATAATAATATTACCGCAGGATACTCAGATCATACAATTGGTAGCCTAGCGTTAAAATCTGCATATACTTTAGGCGCTCAAATTTTAGAGTTTCATTTCACTGATACAAGAAAAAATAAAACTTTCAGAGACCATAAAGTTTCTCTTAATTTTAATGAAACAAAAGAATTAATAAAGGATTTAAAAAGAATAAAAAATCTTTTAGGCACAAATATTAAAAAACCCACTGCTAGCGAAATTAAAAGCAAACATTTAATTTCTTTTAGACGGGGAATCTATCTAAATAAAAATCTAGAAAGAGGCACAAAAATAAAAGAAAGCGATCTAGTATGTCTGAGACCAAATATTGGGGTAGATGCTAGAGATTATAAAAAAATAGTAGGTAGAAAAGTAAAAAGAAATATAAAGAAACTGGAAAAACTTATCATAAATAAAAATGTCTAAATCTAAAATTAATATTATTGGGATTGGTTGTGATTTTCAGAGCGAAGGTGATGAAAAAACAAGAAAATTAGCAATTGAAAACTTGTCTGGCGGTAACAAAGACAGAATAAGCTGGATGACAAAAAATATGTCTCAAAATAAAGCTTACAAATATTATTCAATTAACAAAAGCAATACTGAAAAAAAAATTTTATTAAACCAATTTAATAATTCATATACTGAATATAGAAAAAATTGGAAAAACCAGCCAATAGAATCTTTTAAAAATAAACTTCATGGAAAAAAATTTGAAGACAATAATAACAACCCACTCTGTTTTGATATAGAAGTGGCTTCAATTTGTGATTTAGCTTGTGCATTTTGTTATCGCCAATATGTGTCGACACCAGATAAAATTATGAAAAAAGAACTTGCGTTTAAATTAATTGATCAGGCTTCAGAATTAAACGTTCCATCAATGAAATTTAATTGGAGAGGGGAGCCATTATTAAATCCAAAACTCCCAGAAATCATAGATTATGCTAAGAAAAAAGGAGTATTGGAAACAATGATCAATACAAATGCCACTAAGCTAGATGAAAAAATGTCAGAAAGAATTATTAAGTCAGGCTTAGATATAATGATCTATTCTTTTGACGGTGGTACAAAAAGCACTTATGAAAAAATGAGACCTGGTAGATTTGGAAAAAATAACTTTGATGACATATACAAAAATATTTTAAACTTTTCAAAAATAAAAAAAAAACTTAATTCTCCCTTTCCTAGGACGAAAATACAAATGATATTGACCGATGAGACCAGAAAAGGACAAGAAGAATATTTTAAATTATTTAAAGATATTGTGGATGAAGTCTCAGTTAAGCAATACACAGAAAGAGGTGGAAATCTGAATGATTTAGATGAAAAATTTGAGGGAGAATTAAAAAATAAAAAAGATGATTTGATCAAAGAATATGGGAGTGATGCAGTTTTAATGAAAGATTCTAAAAATAATATTTTTATATCAAATGAGAGACTTCCCTGCGAACAACCCTTTCAGAGAGTGCTTACGACTTATGATGGTAAAGTTGGAATGTGCTGTTACGATTGGGGTGCAACGCACACAATAGGTTATGTAGATAGCCTCGCGTATAAAGGCGGTGAAAAAGAATATACAGATGTAAAAAAAAAAGCTGACAGTAAAAAAAAAGGATTTGAGATGATGAGTTTAGAAATGCCAAAAAAAAATAATATGCCGGAAAAAAAGATAGAAGATTTAAAAAGTATTTGGCACGGTAACCATATCAATAAAGTTAGAAAAGCCCATATTGAAGGTACAGCAGGATCAATAAATATTTGTAAAATTTGTCCTTTCAAAGAAACATACAAGTGGAAAAAAATAAATTAGAAAATACAAAAGTTATAGCTGAAATTGCAAACTCACATCAAGGTAGTACGAGTAACGCAATAAGGCTAGCGAATAAATGTATAGATGCAGGAGCGTGTGCAATAAAGTTTCAAGTTTACTCCGCAAATGAATTGCTGCACAGTTCCCACCCAAGATACAAACATTTTGACAAACAATCCTTTAATGCTTTGCAGTGGAGTAATATTTTTAAAAAAGTAAAAAAAAAAAAATCAAAAATATTTTGCGATGTTTTTGGTGAAGAATCTTTTAAAATTGCAAATAATAATAAAATAGATGGTTTTAAGATTCATTCCTCAGACTTGATTAATAAAAATTTAATAGATTTAATTTCAAAAACCAAAAATAAAGAAATTTTTTTATCGACAGGTGGTAGTACTTTAAGAGAAATATCCTACGCTATTTCAATTTTTAAAAAAAATAAAATACAACCAGTTTTAATGCATGGCTATCAAAATTATCCAACTTTAATAAAGGATACTAATTTAAATAGAATTATTTATTTTAAAAATATTTTTAAAAATATCTGCAAATATGGATACCAAGATCATATTGCGGGAGATGATGAAATGAACTTTATTATACCATTTGCCTCTATAGGACTTGGATTAGATTATATTGAAAAACACGTTACTTTAAATAGATCAAAAAAAGGCGTTGATTATTATTCCTCTTTAGAACCGAGCGAATTAAAAAATTTTATAAATAAAGTTAAAATAATTAAATCTAGCTTTGGTCAGCATATATTTACTTTTAGTAAAAATGAAAAAAAATATAGGAAAGGAGTTAAAAAAATTTGGTATTCTAAAAAAAATATTGAAATAAATAAAATAATTAAAAAAGAGGATTTGACTATGAAAAGACCTCCAAATGCAAAATTAGCACCAACTTTTATAGAAAATATTGAAAATTTTAAAATTACTAAAAAAATACAAACAGAAGAACCAATATCTAAATTTAATATTAAAACAAATATTACAGCAGTTATAGTGGCAAGATTAAAATCAAAAAGGTTACCCGGGAAAGCTCTTAAGAAAATTAACAATGAAACACTTTTAGATCATTTGATAAAGCGACTAAAACTATCCAAAAAAGTGAATAATATTGTTTTAGCAACTACAAGAAACAAAGAAGATCAAAAAATTACTAAAATAGCAAAATCAAATGGAATTACAGTTTTTCGAGGTGAAGAAAAAAATGTCTTAAAAAGAATGTTTAATGCTTCTGGCAAATTTAAAAGCAATATCATTATAAGAGTAACAGGAGATGATATTTTAATAGATCCCCAGTATTTAGATAAATTAATTGACTATCATTTAAGAAATAATCTTGAATATTCTAATAACAAAGGTCTTCCTGGCGGCACAGAAGTAGAGATTTTTAATCACGAGCTTCTAAAATTTTTACTTAAAGTGATCAAAGATCAAGATGGAACAGAATATTTAACGTTTTATATTCAGAAATATAAAGATCAATTTAACATAGGTTCTTTACCTATTCCCAATAAACATA
>CAJQTN010000004.1 GCA_905620505.1 uncultured Pelagibacteraceae bacterium | reverse complement strand
ACGACCTTAGGACCTAATAGAGCACCGCATAGATCGTTCTATTACGCAATGAATTTAACACAAAAAGATGTTGCCAAACCTTTTGTTGGTGTGGTGTCAACTTGGAACGAAGCAGCGCCTTGTAACACAACATTAATGAGACAAGCTCAGTCTGTTAAAAAAGGAGTTATTGAAGCCGATGGAACACCAAGAGAATTTTGTACTATTACTGTAACCGACGGTATTGCCATGGGCCACGAAGGAATGAAGTCATCTTTAATCTCAAGAGAAGTTATCGCAGATTCCACAGAATTAACAGTTAGAGGACACTCATATGATGCTTTAGTAGGTGTTGCTGGATGTGATAAATCTCTTCCTGGCTTAATGATGGCTATGTGTAGATTGAATGTACCAAGTGTCTTTATTTATGGTGGTTCAATTCTTCCTGGAAGGTACAAAGGCAAGGATGTAACTGTAGTTGATGTTTTCGAAGCAGTTGGTCAACACTCAGCAGGAAAAATATCTGAGAAAGAACTTACAGAATTAGAATTAGTTGCCTGTCCTAGCGCTGGTGCCTGTGGCGGTCAATTCACAGCAAATACAATGGCGTGTGTTTCAGAAGCTATTGGTCTTGCATTACCTTATTCTTCCGGCACGCCTGCACCATACTTGGAAAGAGATAAATACTCATATTTAAGTGGTAAAGCTGTAATGAATTTATTGGAAAAAAAAATTAGACCTAGAGATATTGTGACGCTGAAATCTCTAGAAAATGCTGCAGTGATTGTAGCCGCTACTGGAGGCTCTACAAATGCCGCCCTTCACCTACCGGCAATTGCTAATGAGTGTGGGATAAAATTTGACTTAATGGATGTTGCCAAAATTTTTAAAAAAACTCCTTATCTGGCAGATTTAAAACCTGGTGGAAAATACGTTGCTAAAGATATGTTTGAAGCAGGCGGTGTGCCTATTATTTTAAAAACTTTGTATGAAGGTGGTTTCATCCACGGTAATTGCATGACTGTTACTGGAAAAACTATGAAAGAAAATCTTAAGTTAGTTAAGTTTAACGATAACCAAAAAGTTATTAGAAGATATAACAATCCCCTTTCTCTTGACGGAGGTGTTGTTGGGTTAAAAGGTAATCTGGCACCTGAGGGAGCAATAGTTAAAATTGCCGGTTTAAAAAACTTAAAATTCACAGGTAATGCAAGGTGCTTTGACACAGAAGAACAAGCTTTTGACGCTGTTCAAAAAAGAAAATATAAAGATGGTGACGTAATAGTAATACGCTATGAAGGCCCCAAAGGTGGACCAGGAATGAGAGAAATGCTCTCAACTACTGCTGCTATATATGGGCAAGGTAAGGGAGAAACTGTTGCCTTAATAACAGACGGAAGATTTTCAGGAGCAACAAGAGGTTTTTGCATAGGACATGTTGGTCCCGAAGCATTTGTTGGCGGTCCAATTGCTTTGCTTAAAAATGGTGATGTGATTGATATCGATGCAAATAAAGGAACTATTAACGTAAGACTTACATTGAAAGAATTAAAAGCAAGAAAGAAAAAATGGAAACCAAAAAAAATAAATTTTGGGAGCGGAACACTTTGGAAATACGCGCAAACAGTTGGTCCTACTTTCAAAGGAGCAACAACACATCCGGGCGGGAAAAAAGAAACCAAATGCTATGCAGATATTTAAATGAAAGTTAAGCCAGTTATATTATGTGGTGGTGCCGGTACTCGACTTTTTCCTGGTATTAAAAAAAGCCCATCAAAACAATTTATAGATTTTGGTGGATGGACGCTATTTGAAAAAACCTTAGAACGAATAAAAGATCCAATTTTTGACAATCCAATTATTAGCACAAATAAAACTTACGAAAAATTAGTCCTAAAATTTTTAAAAAAAAAAAAAATAAAAAAATTTAAGATAATATTAGAGCCGTGTAAAAAAAATACTGCACCCGCTATAATAAGTTCAGCTTTAATGAACGATATTAAAATCAATCAGGCAGTTCTATTTTTGCCCTCAGATCATTATCTTCCTGAAAAAAGTAAATTTAACAAAATCTTAAAATCATATTTACCAAACTTAAATAATAATAATATTTTTATATTTGGCGTTAAACCAAAAAACCCAAGCTCTGACTACGGATATTTATTGAGCAAAGTAATCAGTAAAAAAATTAATAAA
>CAJQTN010000003.1 GCA_905620505.1 uncultured Pelagibacteraceae bacterium | reverse complement strand
AATTTTATATCATTCTCCATCATAATAGATATGATTTTATCTATGTTGGTTTTATTCTTAAAGTTAAAGGTTTTTTTAGCTTTCTTGAAATCACCAATTAATGTTGCATTTTTTATCGGTCTAAGTAATTTTTTATTTACAACCAAGTATTTCTTGTAATCTAAGCCAACGTATTCAAAAGATTTTTTTAAAAAGTATTCTACGCTATAGCTTTTCCCGGATGCTATAATAAAATAATCTGGCTTTTTAAGTTGCATTATTTCATAGGCTGCTTCAACATAGTCTTTTGCATAGCCCCAATCAATTTTAGCCCTTATATCACCGAGTTGAATTTTTTTTTGCTTTCCGTAGTAGATTCTTGCTACACTTTTCGTAATTTTTCTTGTGACATATTCTTCTGGTCTTATTTCAGACTCATGATTGTAAAAAATAGCACTGTAAATTTTTAAATTATAAACTTTTTTATACATTTCACATGCGTAATAGGCGGTGACTTTTCCTAAAGCATAAATACTTAAGGGGGAAAATTTCTCTTCTTCGTTTTGTTTTTTTTTTTTGGTGTCACCAAATATATTTGAAGATAGTGGTTGAAAAAATTTAGATTTAGGAGAGTGATTTTTTATAATTTCTAATAATTTAACTACAGAAGAACCTGTTACATCAAATGAATATGTTGGTACTTCAAAACTCCATCTAACATGGTCTTGATCTGCAAAATTATAAATTTCATTTGGTTTTATTTCTCTAATAGTTTTCTCAATAGAAATGAGATCTAGTAAATCTCCATGACGAATTTTAAAATTTGGGTGATTTATTAATTCTTTTAGATTGCCTAGATTCCCGGTCGCAGATTTTCTTACAAGAGCGTAAACATCAAAATTTTTTTTTACTAAAAATTTGCATATAAAAGATCCATCCTGCCCAGTAGCACCTAGTACTAATACTTTCTTTTTTTTCATTTTTTTCCAATTACTTTCATATTAGGGAATGGTACTATAAATTTTCCTCCTTCATTCAACCATTTTTTTTCTCTGTTAATAAATTCTTTTATAAAACCCCACGGGGTAACAAAAAAGAAATCTGGCTTAAGTTTTTTAGCTTCTTTTTCTGAAATAATTTTAATACCAGAGCCAATTGTGTATTTGCCCCATTTAAAGGGTGATCTTTCTGCGGCATAAGGAATAATTTTTTCATTTAATCCATAGTATTGTAAAACAGTATTACCTTTTGTTGAAGCACCATAAAGAAATATTTTTTTTCCTGCTTTATGTTGGGCTTTTATAAATCTAAGAGTCTTATTTTTATTGTCTATCACGCGTTGGACAAAATTTTTCATCATTTTCAGAACATTTTCATTTGGTAATTTAATACTACCAGTTTTAAATTTTCTACAATAAAAACGGTAACTACCACCATTAATTTCATTTTTAGAAATTTTAAATATTTCTAAACCGTTGTTTTCAAATAAATATTTTATTGAGCTAAAAGAATAAAACTCAATATGTTCATGGCAAATATTTCCAAGATCATTTTTTTCTATCATCGACTTTAAGCTCATTAGCTGAGCAACAAAAATACCATCTTCGCTCAAAGAATTAGCGGCATCTCTTATAAATTTATTTGGATCTTTGAGATCATAAAACATTCCAATTGCCGTAATCAGTTTTGGTTTTTTTAATTTATTTTTTTTTAAAATTTTAAAAAGTTCTTTGCTTGACCAAAAATTATTAATTAAAAAAGTACAATTTTTTTTAAGCTCTTCTTTTAAATTTTTTGCTGGTTCACAACCAATAGTTTTAAATTTACTTTTTTTAAAATATTTTAACAAAGTGCCGTCATTGGCTCCAATATCTAGTATTATGTCATTTTTTTTTAATTTTGCTTTTTTAACGCAGTCTAAATATAATTCTTTCAAGCCATCCCTCATAGTTTTTGTAACTCCTGACTTGTACCAATAAAATCTTCTGTACATGATTTCTTGTGGTGCTAAATGTGAAAGTTGAATAAGCGTACAATTTTTACAATAAAGTAGATCAAGAGGAGATTTAACTCCTTTAAAAATTTCTTTCTTGCTAACAAAATTGCTTACGTACAAATTACCAACATTAAATAATGATTTGAGGTGATTATGTTTACACAGTAAGCATTTTGATACTTTTTCTATTTTTTTTAACATTTTCAGAGTTTAAAGTTGATGCAAGTTTAATTATTATTAACTTAGTTTATTATTATGTTATTGTAAAAAGATAAATTTATAATATCAATAATTATACAAAAAAAAATGAAAAAAATATATATAGAAACGCCAGTAGGTGAAATAATTGACAAATTGACTATTCTAGAAATTAAAAAAAAATATATTTCTAAAAAAAATGATCTATTACATATTAATAAAGAATATTCTTCCTTGAAGGAATCTCTTGAAAAACAAATAAAAGTTGATCACCGAATAAAAAAATTATGGAAAAATTTATTAAACATAAATAAAAAAATATGGGATATGGAAAACTACAAGAGAGACGTACAGAAACATTTAAAAAAAATTACCCAAGTAGCTACTAATGTCTATAAATATAATGATGATAGAGCTAAAACAAAGCTAAAAATTAATAAAATAACTGGTTCTAACACAAGAGAAATTAAAAAATATTCTAAATATTAATTTTTGGTATTATACAAAAGATTAAAAAATTTTTCAAAATGTACCTGAAAATAAAAATCATAACTTTTTTCTCCATGAACCTGTCTTGCTGGAAAATGAGGACAAGCTTCTAGTAATCTCGGAGACTTCAATCCTTCGGCAATATCTATCCCTAATGTTGAGTTGCCAATATGGACTTTACTACTTTTTATTATCATTGCCATGTCTAAAAAATTTTTACACTCATAAAATTCTAAATTTTTTAGTTCTCTTCTGAGATTTAGATACTCGTCATATGTACCAATATAATAAGATTTTTCAAATTTTTCTAAAAAGTTATAACTTATAAGGTGATTTTGATATCTAGGAGATCTACATATTGTGATTTTATTCTTCATGTCTGGATGATCTTCAACTTCTAAATATTTATTGCTTAGATCTGGCTGCACTCCTGCTACATGGAACCCATATCGATTATTATCAAATAATAAATTAAGCGGTAATTCTCTAATTAAATTAAAGTCGATATCAATGTCTTGACTACTAAAAACGTCTACTACACTTAAATAGCTTTGCTTTTTTAGCAATGGAAGCAACATATTATAAATTTTTTTATTAAAAAAAAATTGACCAGCGGGATGGTCTGGGTAGTGGTTTGTGATAGGTAAATCTAACTGAATATAAAGTTTGCATATGTGAGTTTTGGATATTTCTTTTAAAATCGGTAAAATATTTATTATATCTCCTGTGTGACCTGAATGAAGAAATGAAATCTCTTTTTTTTTTGTTAAATTTTCTTGTATTAAATTAATATAATTTTCATATTTATTTTTAAATAATATTTTTTCTTTTTCAATTTTTGCTAAATTGATACTTTCTTTGTACTTATTTCTGTTAAAAACTTTGTAAAAAAATTGTAACATAAAATTATTTTTAATTTGCATAAAATATTTTTTCTTTTTTATTCTTAAGAAATATTGCTTTGATTAAATAATTTTTTTATTTCTTTCTCAGATGCAACACAAATGCCTTTTTCTGTAATTAATTTCGTAACTAGTCTAGCAGGAGTAATATCAAAAGCTAGATTCATTGCCTTACTTTTTTGTGGGTAAATTAAAATTTTTTGGAGTTTATTGTCTTTATCCAGCCCTTCGATGTGTGAAAGTTCTGCTTCATCTCTTTCTTCAATTGGTATTTCTGTGGGGTCTTTTATCTCCCAATCAATTGTTGAACTTGGAAGAGCTACATAAAAAGGAACGTTGTTGTCTTTTGCGGCTAAGGCTTTTAAATAAGTACCAATTTTATTACATACATCCCCAGTTGATAATGTTCTGTCGGTACCAACAATGCACATATCAACTTGACCTCTATTCATTAACAATCCACCAGCGTTGTCGGTAATAATTGTATTGGGTACCCCCTCCTCATTTAATTCAAAAGAAGTCAAATTAGCTCCTTGATTTCTAGGTCTTGTTTCATCTACCCAAACATGGATTGGGATGCCTTTTTTATGAGCGTGATAAATTGGTGAAGTTGCTGTTCCCCAATTTATTGTGGCGAGCCACCCAGCATTACAATGTGTTAAAATATTAACAGTATCTTTCTTTTTATTATAAATTTCTTCAATTATTTTTAATCCATTGAGACCAATATTTTTACAGAAATTTACATCTTCATCACAAATTGCTTTTGCTTCTTTTAAAGCAATTTTTAATATTTCATCACTATTAATACCTGATAATTTTTTCATCATACGATCGACTGCCCATTTTAAATTTATAGCAGTAGGTCTCGATTGAATTAAATCTTCTGAACTTTTTTTAATAAATTCTGGATCATTATTTTCTTTAACAGCCAAAAAAATCCCATAAGCAGCTGTTCCGCCAATCAAAGGGGCACCTCTGACTTCCATTATTTTGATTGCATTAATTGCATCTTTAATTGTCTTAAGGTTTTTAACGATAAATTGATGCGGTAGTTTAGTTTGGTCAATAATTTTAACTACGTCATTTTCATGCCAAATTGTTCTGTATTCGTTATTTTTAATTCTCATTTAATAAGAACTCTCCCAGCAACAGTTTTTAGTTTTTCTATTGTCTTTTTAGTTCTTTTTTTAGGATCCGTTATTATAGCAACGTCTAAACAATCATTAGCAGGATCTTTTTCTACCGAAAAATCTTTAAATGTTTTTATAACTTCCCTAATCATGTTCTGTGCATTAGATGCATTTTTCTGCAGTGTTTGAATAACCATACTAACGTCAACTTCGTCATGATCAGGGTGCCAACAATCATAATCGGTGACCATTGCAACTGTACAATACCTGATCTCGGCTTCTCTTGCCAATTTAGCTTCTGGCATATTGGTCATGCCAATAACATCGGCGCCCCAAGATCTATAAAGATTAGACTCTGCTAAAGTTGAAAATTGTGGCCCCTCCATAACAATATAGGTTCCACTTTTTTGATTTTTTATATTTAATTTTTTCAAAGCAGACTCACAACATTTAGATAAGCCTGGACTAGTAGGTTTTGCCATTGAAACATGTGCTACAATTTCGTCATCAAAGAAAGTTTTAATTCTTGAAAAAGTTCGATCAATAAATTGATCTACAATTACAAATTTTCCTGGCTCTAAATCTTCTTTTAATGATCCAACAGCTGAAATTGAGATAATATCTGTCACATCGAGCTGTTTCATTGCGTCTATATTTGCTCTAAAATTTATATTCGTAGGATTAATCATATGTCCTCTAGAATGTCTTGGTATAAAACAAATCTCTTCACCGCTTAGTTTTGCAATTAAGATTTCGTCTGATGGTTCTCCCCATGGCGTTTTAATTTTTTTCCAGGTTGTCTTTTCAAAACCTTCCATTTTATAAAAACCACTACCACCAATTATCCCGAGTTTTCTTTTTTTCATCATTTAATTATTAATAGTTTTTTGCTACATATAGAAGCTAAATATGGATTTAAAAAAACATATAAGATCTATTCAAGATTATCCTAAAAAGGGAATTTTATTTAGAGACATAACAACTTTAATTGAAAATCCCACAGCTTTTAATTTTGCTATTGATAAAATTGTTGAAATATCAAAAAAAATTAAATTTGATAAAGTTTCAGCAATAGAATCTAGGGGGTTTATATTTGCGTCAACTGTTTCTTACTTGACAAATAAGCCTTTAGTTTTATTGAGAAAGAAAGATAAATTACCTGCTGATAGATATTCTGTAGATTTTCAACTCGAATACGGTGAAGCAACAATTGAGGTACACAAAGATTCAATTGGTAAAAATGATAGTGTCTTAGTAATAGACGATCTTGTTGCAACAGGGGGCACAGCAGAAGCTGCAGCGCAGCTAATTGAAATGTCGGGTGGCAAGGTTGCAGGGTTTATTTTTATTATAAATTTATTTGATTTACCTGGAAACAATTTACTTAAAAAAAAATCTTACTTTACTGAGAGCTTAATAGAGTTTCCAGGTCACTAAATTTCTTTCTGGGTCCATGTCTTAGGCGTAAGTTCATTATTTATTTCTATTTCAATATTATAATCAAAAGGTTTTACGCCTCTTTTTTTTATATATTCAAAAGTTTTTTGTATTCCTTCTTTTAAGGAAATAGATGTTTTATAATTTAGTAACTTTCTTGCTTTGTCTGCTGAACATGTGGCATGTTTAACTTCTCTTGGCCTTCCGGGCTTATAAATTGGAGGAAGATTAGCTCCAGTTATATTCGAACATATTTCTGCTATTTTGTTAACTGTAACAAACTCTTCGTCTGGACCAATATTTATAATTTGCTTGTTTAAATCTTTTTGATCAAGCATTGGTATAAGACAACTTAAACAATCATCAATGTATGAAAAACATCTTGTTTGTTCACCATCGCCATAGATAATGGGTGCTTTACCTTGAAGCATTCTATTAATCATTATTGAAACTACATTTCTAAAAGGATCATCGTATCTTTGTCTTGGGCCAATAATATTATGCGGAACAGCAATAACCCACTCTATGTTATTTAGATCACAAAGATTAATTAATACGTCTTCAGCAGCTACTTTTGATATTGCGTATGGATCTACGGGTAAAGATTTCATTGATTCTAAAAAAGGTGTTGGTTGTTTTCCGTATCTAGCCATAGAGGAACAAAATATAATTCTTTTGACTTTGTGGTTAATTGCAGCAGAAAAAATAGAAACAGAAGCTAAATAATTATTTTTTGTAATTTCATAAGGAGAAAAAACTGAAAGACCTTCGTGTGCTGTGGCAGCACAATGATAAACTATATCAACCTTAGGCATAATATCCTTAACTTTTTGAAAGTCACAACAGTCAATTTTATGAAATTTTATGTTTGTTGGAATATTGTCTTCATATCCTCCAATCATGCTGTCTATTCCAATTACATCATGGCCTAGATTTGCTAATTGTTCAGCTAAGTGTGAGCCTAAAAAACCCGCAACACCTGTAACTAATATTTTATATTTATTTTTCATTTTCCAATTGTCTTATTTCTATTCTCCAAAAAGTCAATTAATTATTATTAAAAGGCCTATACCATGATGATTTACCCATTATAGAATTAAACAATCCTGCCATTCTATTTTTATAAATAAGTTTTTTTGAACTTTTCATGGTTAGTGAATAAAAAATATATTTAATAAAAGCAGAAATTAATTTATTAGACACGTTGAACAAGGCATACAAAAAACCTTTATGTTTTTTTGTAAAGTAAAAAGTTGACCACATCCAATGCCAGTTTCTAGATAGTTCCATTTCAAAATTATATTGTTCTTCATGAGAACTTCCACCTTGATGATGAATTAGAATATTTGGATCTAAAAAAATTTTTTTGTTTTTTTTTCTAAGTCTTTTGCACAAATCTATTTCTTCAAGATATATAAAAAAATTATCATCAAAAAAACCAACATCTCTAAATTCTTCTAAATTTAAAAACATTGCAAAACCTTTAACAGAATTAACCTCCGTTAATTCAGTAACATTATTTTTAATATTTTTTTCATCTTGAATTGCAGGACCGATAATTGCAAATGTTTTTATTGTGTTTGCGGTATTAAAAAAATTATTCAATGTATTATTTTCTAATTCAGCGTCAGGATTTAAAATTAATGCGTATTTAGTTTTTACTTTTGACAAACCAAGATTATTCCCTTTAGCATATCCAAGGTTTTCTCCTGCTATTACACATTCAGTATTTATAAAATTTTTTTCTATTTTTTCTTTAAAAGAGAAATTTCTTGAATTTTCAATAATAATAGTTTTACATTGACTCTTTATCGATTTTAAACATTTGACAATTTTTTCATCACTTTTATAGGATGTGATTACAATGGTTATTTGATTAAAGGTCATTATTAGAACAATATTTGATTTTATATCTTATTTCTTTTAAAAATATAATTTATTTATCAACAATACATGAAAAATATAAAAAAGGTTATTATTACTGGTGGATGCGGTTTTATAGGGAGCAATCTTGTAAAGTATTTATTAAAAAGAAACTACTTTGTCATTAATGTAGACAAGCTTTCTTACTCAGCTAATTTATATAATTTAAAAGATTTAAATAATAAAAGATATATTCTTTATAAAGCTGATATTAATAATCAAAATTTATTTTTAAAAATATTAAAAAAATATAATCCTTCTATTGTTTTTAATTTAGCTGCTGAAACACATGTAGATAGGTCTATAGACTCTCCAAAACCATTTATACATACTAATATTAACGGAGTATTCAATATTCTTGAATCTATTCGGTTTTATAAAAAAAACACTCAAAAAAAAATTAAATTAATTCATGTTTCGACAGACGAAGTTTATGGTGATTTAAATAAAAGCAAAAAAAGAGCAAAAGAAAACTTTCCTTATAAACCTAGTTCTCCATACGCAGCCTCCAAAGCGAGTGCCGATCATTTGATAAAATCATATATTCGGACTTATAATTTTCCTGCGATTATTTCAAATTGTTCTAATAATTATGGACCCAATCAATTTCCTGAAAAACTAATACCAAAAATTATATTTAATATACTTAATAACAAACCTATACCTATTTATGCCAAGGGTTTAAATTCTAGAGAGTGGATACATGTAGAAGATCACTGCAGAGCTTTATTATTGTTAGCATCTAGAGGAAAAATTGGACAAAACTATAATATCGGAAGTAATAACAATTTAACAAATATAAAATTGACTAAACTTATAATAAAAAAAATAAAAGAAAAAAAAGAATACATGGGAAAAAAAGTTAAAATTATTTATGTTAAGGATAGACCTGGTCATGATTTTAGATACGCAATTAATTCAAATAAAATACGAAACGCTTTGAAATGGAGGCCATTGATTGGGTTAAATAAAGGTATTTCAGAAACAGTTGATTGGTATATTAATAATATTGAATATTTTAAATCAATATCTTATAAAAAAAATCTTCTGAGGCTTGGTACAAAAATATGATTAAAAAAGGAATAATTCTTGCGGGGGGAACTGGTTCTAGAATGAGCCCCATAACAAAAGCAATAAACAAACAACTTCTTCCCTTATACGATAAGCCTCTTTTTTTTTACCCCCTTTCCGTGCTCATGCTGGCAAAGATAAAAGATATATTAATTATTGTTAATAAAGGACAGGTTGAACAATTCAGGAAGATTTTACCAGATGGAAAAAATTTAGGTATTAAAATTACATATGCAGAACAAGAAAAGCCAAAAGGTTTACCTGATGCTTTTATTGTGGGTGAAAAATTTATAGGTGAAGATTCTGTAGCTCTAATTTTAGGAGATAATTTTTTTTTCGGTCAAAGCTTAACCAAAAAACTCATAGAGTCGACAAAACTATCAAAGGGTGCAAAAATATTTTTGTACCCTGTTAAAAATCCTTCTTTATATGGTGTGGCTTCTACTAATTCCAAAAAAAAAATTATCAATATTGTTGAAAAACCAAAAAAAACTAAATCTAATTTAGCTATTACCGGTCTTTATTTTTTTGATAACAAGGTAATAAAATTTAGCAAATCATTAAGAACATCAAAAAGAAAAGAGATTGAAATTGTAGATTTATTAAACAAATATAAAAATGAAAAACAATTAAGCGCAGAAATTATTGGAAGAGGTGGGGCATGGCTAGATACAGGCTCAATAAAAGATTTTAATAATACATCAAATTTTGTTGCTGCTATTGAAGACAGGCAAGGACTTAAAATTGGATGCATTGAAGAAATTGCCTTCAATAATGAATGGATTAAAAAAAAAGATGTCATAAAAGCAATTAAGTTTTATGGCAATTGTGAATATTCAAAATATTTAAATTCAATAATAAATTAATAGGGTTAATGAAAAAAATTTTAGTCACTGGTGGAGACGGAAGGTTTGCAGATGAATTAAAAAAAGTTAAAACTAAGTTTCAATTTTTATATTTAAATAAAAAAAAATTAAATATCTGTAGCTATATTTCTATTATTAGAGCAATAAAAAAATATAAACCAAGGACAATCTTACATCTAGCAGGATTATCAAGACCGATGCATATTCATGAGAAAAAAATATCTGATAGCATAGATTTAAATATAATTGGAACAGCCAATTTAGTTAAGGCTTGTTCGGAATATAAAATTAAAATTATATATTTTTCTACTAGTTATATTTACCCTGGAAAAAAAGGAAATTATAGAGAAACTGATCCATTATTACCGTGGAATAATTATGGTTGGTCAAAACTAGGAGCGGAGGCCTCCGTGCAAATGTATAAAAATTCTTTGATATTAAGAGCTTGTATGACACAAAAACCTTTTTTACATAAAGCAGCTTACGCAAACGTAAAAAGTAATTTTATTTACCACAATGATTTTATAAAAATTTTTTTAAAAATTTTAAATAAATACGGAATTTATAATATTGGTGGAAAGTCACAAAGTATTTATAATTTTGCAAAAAAATATGCTCCAAAATTAAAAAAAAAAATTTCAAATGGCGAGTTTCCATTAAAGCAAGATATGAATTTAAAAAAATTATATAAAAATATTTTATGAAAATAATTAAAACAAATTTTGAGGGATTATTAGTAATTAAACAGGACGCTTTTGCAGATAGAAGGGGTTCATTAAGAATTATTTATAACAAAAAAATAATTAAACATAACAAATTTATATTTGATTATTGCACAACTTCATTTCAAAATGCCCTAAGAGGAATGCACTTTCAATATAGAAAACCTCAAGCAAAATATGTCAATGTAATTAAAGGAAGAATATTAGATTGTGTAGTTGATTTGAGAAAAAATTCTCGAACTTTTGGAAAAGTTTTTAAGATAATACTTTCTGATAAAAATCGTTTAAGCTTATATATCCCTGAAGGATTTGCGCATGGCTATTTTAGTTACGAGAAATTAAATATAATTTATTATCAATTAACTAATTATTATTACCCAAAGTATGAAGATGGCATTAATCCATTGGATGTATCATTAAAGATTTTATGGCCATCTAAAAAATTAATAATTTCAAAAAAAGATAAGCGATTAGGTGCAATTAAAGAGTTCAAAAAAAAATATAAGTATCTATAAAAAATCAGTTATATCCCTAAATTGTATTGGCAGTATTGCAAATTTTGTATATTTTTTAAACCAAAAAGACATGTACCTCTCAGCCAAGAAACCATAGATTCTTTTTAAACCAAATCCTTCAAGACCTTTAAAGCCAAATATTTTTTCACACTCGAGCAACCAAGGAAATAAAGATTCATAATACGAAAAAAGTATATCTTTGTTCTTGCAAATAAACATATTGTGTGGATTAAATGAAACTTCAGAGTTCACAAAGTATTTAAAGTCTTCTTTATCTTTATTGTCAAGAACATGTATAGCTTTATCTAAATTTCCATTGCCATGCATCATGTCAAAATGAAACTTGATAGTTCTTTTTTTTTCATTAAAAAGTAAACTAGGTTCTAGCGCAATTGCTTTAAAGTTGTGTTTAACAAATTTAGAAAACTTAAATTGATTAACGAAAAAATTTTCTCCTATTATAGTGTCGTACTTAATTAAGCTGTTAGGTATTTCTTTTAAAATATTATTATTTAGTGCTTCGTATGTATCGCTGTTATGGTCATTAGAATTTTTTTTCCAAAATTTTCTATACTGGCAAAAACCAATCCATCCATCAAAATTGACTCTATTATTTTTCCATAACCAGTAATGAAAAGTGTACTCACCATAATATGGGTTTTTAGATTTTATATTATTCTCTGTTTTATCTCCTAACCACCCTTGTGAAGGGAAATTACTACCCAGTCCTACGGGTACATAACCCAATTTATCTATAATATTTTTGTGTAACGGGTTGAGGCTCAAACAAAACATTTGTAAATTTTTCATAATTTATAATAATGTATTTAAATAATTTTAAGTGAGTAAAAAAATCTAAAATATCTCCTATGCATTATGTTTTTTGGTAGCGGGAAGTGGGATCGAACCACCGACCTCAGGCTTATGAGTCCTGCGCCTTGAACCTTATTGTCTTAACCTCGTTTATTCTTTCATCCAAATAGATCAACAACTGCAATCCATTATTAAGAATATTTATATCAGCACACAGGAATCTTCGTCAAGGTTTTAGTGTAGCGAGTGAGTCGAGAATTGAGGCCGAATAGCAAGTCGCTCCCAACCTGTGGTTGGTCGCTCCTCGTCATCCAGTAATTTGTGTAGGTGTCTTGTTCACCATTTAGAGTTCCTGTTGCAAGATTAGCGGCAGCTCAAGCAGAATTAAAAAGTAAAATTAAAATACCATAACATCGGTATAAGATTTATTTTTTTCATATCGACCGTATATTTTAAAAAAATTTATCTTACTCATCTTAAAAATTCTACTCTCTCTTAAGTCAGTTAAATTTTTATAATGTTTTATAGAATCGTATAGACCTTCCGTATTTCTATTTTTAATTATACTGGGCATTAGTTCAAATATCATTGGTATCTTTTTTTTTAATGTTTTTCTTCCTCCAATAAAAATTTCGGGTTCATGACCTTGTGCATCCATAAATATTAAAGAATTATTTTTATTAATTTTTGAAGTAAAATTATCCAAAATATTAAGTTGTATTTTTTCTACATTTTTAGTTTTCTTAACAACTCTAAAATCTCCAGAATTATTAGGATGAAAAAGTTTCAAATAGCCCTTTGTAACTTTATCGCTAAGACCTAAATTGAATAGTGTAACTTTTTTTTCAATTTGATTAATATTTACGTTTGCAGTTAATAATCTAAAATTATCTAATGATGGCTCAAATGCGATGCAATGTTCAAAAAGATTATTTCTAATTGCTGGTATCAAAGTTGTCCCAACATGTGAACCAACGCTTATTAAGAATTTTCTATTTTTTTTTTTTAAATTTTTTAAACCTTTTCTTAAAACTCCATAATCAAACTCACCACCTATAAAAACTCTCTTGGTAATTTCTTCTCTGTTCTTTAAGATATAGCTTGTCTCATGATAATTGGAAAAAAGAAATTTTTTTTTATATGATGTATTATATTCTGCACTATAGAAAGTTCTTTTTAATTCTTTATTCTTAGAATTTTTTTGAATATTATAAATTTTTTTAATTACTGATTCTATTATTCTATATATTTTCATAAAGATAATTTGCTATTACTAATTATTTTTTCAAACTACTCTTATAATGTTCATTTTAAAAGTTTTATTTTAAAATATGACCTAAAAATTATTTGCACACAACAATAAGCGGATACGAATAATGAACCTTACAATTGAATATGTCTTAGAGGTGATATAGCAATTAATGAAATCTAGAAGAAAAGTAATTTATGGAAAAATTAACTAATTTTTATAAAAATAAAAAAATATTAGTTACAGGAGCAACTGGTTTTAAGGGATCTTGGCTATGTTTCTGGTTAACAAAACTAGGTGCTAAAGTGCATGGAACTGGTTTTAGGAAGTATAAAAATAAAATTTATTGAACTCTGAATGTGCCGGATTTGTGCCGGAACACGATTAAGGAGTGCAGCAATAAATTGTAGATGAAAGATTAGTCAAATAACACTTGTCTTTTATTGGTAGCGGGAAGTGGAATCGAACCGCCGACTCCAGGCTTATGAGTCCTGCGCGGCAACCTCTACCCTCTCCTTAACGTTGTTATACAATGTTTTTTTTACAACCTGAAATACTATTTTGTGTCTGAGTGAGTCGAGATTGAGTCGAGAATATTGTAGGATGTTTAAAAATTTATACAATTTTACTAATCATGAAAAAGTTAATATTGACGTTAATTATAGGTATCTTTACAAATTTCAATTATGCTTCAGCTGAAACTATAACAATGCCATCAAGCTTAACAGCTGATACCACGGCTTTTGTTTTATTATCTACATCAGGAACAACGCCAAGTATAAGTGGATATTCAGGTAACCTGTTAGTTACAGCTGTTGCATCTGCAGGTAATGTTAAAATTATTACACAAACTGATTTAAATCAGGCAGCTGGCTATTGTGGGCATGGTTCAGATAGTAATGATGATATAACTGGTTGTGATGACGACGGAAGAACTGAGATAGGTTTTAGAGGAACTCAAGCCGATATTAATACTGGTTTAGCAACTTTATCTTTCAAAGGAGATGGTTCAACTGGTAGCCCTACTATTACACTTTCAGTTGCAGCTGCAGGAAATAATTATAATTCTGATAATGGTCATTATTATAAAGTGGTTGATAACACGAGTAATATTACTTGGACTGCAGCAAAAACTGCAGCTGAAGCTACAACTTTAAATGGTTTACAAGGTTACTTGGCTTCAGTTTCGAGTTTTGCAGAAAATACTTTTATCAAAAGTAAAACCAATGGTGACTCCTGGATTGGAGGTAGTGATAAAGACGTAGAAGGATGTTGGAAATGGACAAGTGGACCAGATGCCGGAAAAATTTTTCAAAACGGTAATCATGGTGACATTGGTGGAGTAAGTAGTTGTGTGGTTGATACAGGTTATGCGGTCCAGACTAAAACTTTCAGTTCTGGGGAATTTGGGTGGAATACCAATGAGCCAAATGACAATGCCACTGGTGAAGATTATGCATATATCAAAACTGATGGTTCATGGAATGATTATAAAAATGTTCAAAGCGTTACCAAATATGTTATTGAGTATGGTGGTAGTGCTGGTGATACTCCAACAAGTACTGGCTTAACAACGTTAACGATAAGCTCTCTAGAAGCAAGTGGAAGCACTCACCAAGCATTCAATGACAAACAATTATCTGGAATAGTAGAGGCTCAAACAGAGAGTGTTAAGAGGTGGATGTTTAATTCTACAACTTCTGTTTTAGATAGAATGGAACAGTTTAGACGAACTGGTAAAAATGAAAGTATTCAATTAAGTGATTTTAAATTAGCTTTAGCTAATCAAGGAGTAAATGATAATACTCATGCTAAACTTGGAAGGCATTATCTACAAAAATATTCAAAAGAAGTTGCTGATAAACAGGGAATTGATCTTACTAAAAATAATGTTGAAAAATTTATTAATGAGCTTCCTCTTTCAAGATATATGAAAAAAGAGTTTAGTTTAACTCCTAACAAATGGGCTGTTTGGAGCATTGGTTCTGTTTCAAAAGGAGGACTTAACTTTGGTGTTGGTCAGCTAGGTAGAAAAAGTCAATCTAATGGATTTACTGTAGGAGCAGATTTAGATTGGAGTGATAATTCATTGCTAGGATTTGCATTAAGGGATGAAGTTGATGATGTGGATATTAGCACAAATGGTACTAAATTTAGATCCGATAACACAAGCTTTTCTGTTTACAATACTTTTAAAGCAAATGAAGAAAATTTTATTGATACTTTCTTAAGTATTGGAAGCACAAAACAAGCTACTACTAGAATTGTTGATGTTGCAAATAAAACTAAAGTAACGGGAGAACTTAAGAGCAAACAAGCTTTTGGTTCGCTCAAATATAATTTTTCTAAAAAATTTAAAATAATTAAGTTTGATAACTATTCAAGAGCTGATTTTAGTTATACAATGTTTGATAGTTATAATGAAAAAGGTGATAGCAATTTAAAATTAAAATTTGATGGTAGAGACTTAAAGAGTTCCTCGGTTACAGTAGGGTCTTTAATTCATGCTGATATTGGTTTAAGAAATTCAAAATTTATTCCATATTTAAGACTAGCTTTAAGCGAAGATCTAGCCACAGGTTCTAAACTAAAAGCTAATTACATATCAAGTTCTTCAAATCAATATAGCAAGAGTATAAATAAAAATTTCTCATCTATAATTAGAGCTGAAACTGGTTTTGATTGGAATTTTAATAGTGGTTTGAATATCTCAACTACTTTAGATAGAATTGGTAAAAAAGGTTTTGGTCATCAAAATTATTTAAAACTTAATGTTAATAAATCATTTTAGAATAACGTCACTCTGAGTGTAGCGGATTTGTAGCGCCACACGGTTTAGGAAAGAGTCATGATGCTACTAAGATTAAAAAAGTTATATCCTCTGCGAATTAATCTGGTAGCGGGAAGTGGGATCGAACCACCGACCTCAGGCTTATGAGTCCTGCGCTCTAACCAACTGAGCTACCCCGCCACTTAATTATCTTTGATTTATAATAGATTTTATTTTTAGTGCAATCAAGTATTACTCTTATTTTCCTTACTTACTATGTCAGGTGTGTGTCAAAAATATATTCTTTTAATAAGTCAAAATTTATACTAACGTATAAAAATTAATAACACCTAACTTAAAAAATATAAAAAACAATCAAACCTCATCATATGAAAATTTACGATTGTACAACTTTTTACTCAGAGCATATGATGATGGATGTTAGATTTAATATTTTAGATAAACATGTTCACAAATTTGTGGTTGTTGAGTCTTTATTTTCACACAGTGGTCTAAGGAAAAAATTAAACTTTAACATTAATAATTATCCAAAATTTAAAGATAAAATTATATATCTTGTAATTGAAAATGAACCAAATGGAATAATCTATGACAAGAGTGAATTAACAAATCAATCAATTAAGAGACAAAACAGCCTTAAAAGAATTAATCAGTCTTATGAGTGTATGCTTAAGGGAATCGAAGGTGCTTCTGCTGATGATTTAATTATATTAAGTGACAATGATGAAATACCAAATTTAGATTCTTCTGAATTTAAAAAATCAAAAAAAAATTTGTTCATTTTCAGACAACTTTTTTTTTATTATAAATTTAATCTTTTATATGACTTGATGCCTTGGTTTGGTTCAAAAGCTTGTAAAAAGAAAAAACTAAAATCTTTTTCATGGCTGAGAAATATCAAAAATAAAAAATATCCATTTTGGAGGTTAGATACATATTTTTCTGATTTAAAAAATATTAATATAGAAATAATTAAAAATGGTGGCTGGCACTTTACAAATGTTAAATCGCCTAGTGATTTATTTACAAAAATGAAAAATTTTGGGCACCATGATGAATTTGATGCTAGTGGTCTTACACTTGAAAATATCTCTCAAAAAATTAAAGATAAAACAGTTTTTTTATAATCACTTTTTAGATCAAACCAATCAAAATAAGTGGAGCTATAACTATAAACTTAAAAAAATTAATTATGCTCTTATTCCTAATTACCTAACAGAAAATAAAGATAAGTATAAAGAATGGTTTGATTTATAACATGATCAAATGGGGAGTTATTGGTGCCGGGAACATGGCTTGGCGTTTTGCTAATGCTATTAAAGAGGTTGATAATGCAAAACTTGTGGCAATTTCAAGTACAAAAAATAAAAAACTAGCGTTATTTGGCAAAGAATTTAAAATTGAACCAAGCTTTTGGTTTAATAAATATAGTGAAATTACCAAATGTAATGAAGTTGATGCAATTTACATCTCTACATTAAACAATACACATTTTGATTTAATCAAGATGTGTGCGTTAGATAAAAAAAATATACTTTGTGAAAAACCATTTTGCTTAAATTTAATAGAAGCTAATAGTCTAAAAAAAATTATTGATGAAAATAATGTAAAATTTTTTGAAGCAATAGCATATCTTTCTCACCCACAAACAAATAAAATTTTAGATTTAATTGATAGTAATGAAATTGGGGAGGTTAATTCTATAGAATCATCCTTTGGTTTTAAGGTTAAAAAAATAGATCCAAATTCTAGATTATTTAATAAACAATTGGGTGGTGGCGCTATTTTAGATCTCGGGTGTTATCCTTTAAGCTTTATTTCGCTTTTTAATGATAATAAAAATAATTTTAAATTTAAAAGTTTCTCTGGAAAAATTTGTAGAACTAATGTTGATACTGCTGCTTCAGCTGATATTCTTATTAACAATAAAATTAATTGTAAAATTAAAGTTAGCTTACAAGAAAATTTAAACAATAATTCAATTATTTATGGTTCTAAAGGTAATTTAATAGTTAGTTCACCTTGGCTTCCTGAAAAAGATGCATTTTTAGAAATTGTTACTGAAACAAGATCCTATAAAATTTTTATTAATTCTGAATTATCTATTTACGCTAATCAGATAAAAAATATCTCTGATCAATTTTTAAAAAAAAAAGATGGCAACGTGAAATTGTTTAAAATCTCAGAATCATTA
>CAJQTN010000002.1 GCA_905620505.1 uncultured Pelagibacteraceae bacterium | reverse complement strand
CAACGTTATCCACGTATTTAAATTCTTTTAGTATGATTGTTTCTTCTTTGGATGGGTCTTCTAATAACTCCAAGCTTTGATTGGCGTGAGAAGCCAAAACAACTTGGTCATAGTCTAAGTAATCATTGTTTTTGCCAATTGAAATTCTAACATTCTCTTCGCTTCTAGAAATTTTATTTACTTTAGAATTTTTAAAATATTCACCACTAATTTTTTGTAGAACTTTACTTACATACGTTCTGCTTCTACCTGTAACCGTGTACCACTGTGGTCTATTCTTTAATCTAAATAATCCATGGTTTATAAAGAAATTCAGAAATAATTTAAGCGGCATATCTTTGGCTTTTGAAAAAGGCATAGACCAGATTGCAGCTACCATTGGAACTATATGAAAGTTTATAAAGTATTTTGATTTTTTAGATTTTTCTAAGTAACTTCCTAATGTTTCATTATCTATATTATTATTTAGTAAAAGAGGGGCATTTTTATAGAATGACATAATTTCTGATACCATTTTTATAAATCTAGGATTAAAAATATTTAGCTTATTTGCAAAAAGAGCCTTTAATCCTTTGCCTCCATATTCTACTATTGAATTCTTAACAGAGACAGCAAATGACATATCACTTTTTTCATACGCAACGCCTAAGTCATCAAAAAATTTAAATAAATTAGGATAAGTAAGTTCGTTAAAAACAATAAAACCTAAATCTACTGGAACTTTAGTTCCAGTGTTCGTTGTAATGTCGTAAGTGTAAGAGTGCCCTCCAAAATGATCATCTTGTTCGAATAGATCTACTTTGTGTTTTTTTGAAAGAAGACATGCTGCTGATAGACCTGAGATTCCCGATCCAATAACTGCGACTTTCATTCTCTTTATGCTGCTTCATCTTTGTACTCATCCATAGATGGACAAGAACAAACTAAATTTCTATCACCGTATACATTGTCTACTCTTCCTACTGGAGCCCAGTATTTATTATGTCTTAGAAACTCATTTGGAAAAGCCGCTTGCTCCCTTGTGTACTTGTGTTTCCATTCATTGGCAGCAAGCTCTAGGTAGGTATGAGGAGCATTCTTTAGTGGATTGTCAATTTTATCAAGCTCTCCTTGTTCCACTTTATCTATTTCTTTTTTAATAGAGATAAGTGCGTTACAAAATCTATCCATCTCTTCTAAATTTTCACTTTCAGTGGGCTCAATCATAATTGTTCCTGCTACTGGCCATGACATTGTTGGTGAATGATACCCATAATCAATTAATCTTTTTGCTAAATCTTCCTCAGAAATGCCTGACTTAGCTTTAATAGGTCTAATATCGATAATACATTCATGTGCAACATTTCCATTTTTTCCCGTATATAAAACTTTAAAATTAGATGATAATTTTTTAGCAATATAATTGGCGTTCAATATTGAAACTTGTGAGGCTTTCTTAAGTCCTTCCGCTCCCATCATTTTTATGTACATCCAAGAAATAGGCAGAATACTTGAACTCCCCCAAGGTGCTGCAGAAACAGATCCCATCCCGTTAATTGGACCACATTCCTTAATGATAGTATGATTAGGTAAAAAATCTTTTAAATGTTTGGCACAAGCTATGGGCCCCATACCTGGCCCTCCACCTCCATGTGGAATACAAAAAGTTTTATGTAAGTTGATATGACATACGTCAGGTCCAAACTTACCAGGCTTAGCTACGCCGACAAGTGCGTTAAGATTGGCACCATCCATATAAACTTGGCCACCTTTTTTGTGAATAATTTCACAAATTTCTATGATTTGTTCTTCAAATACACCGTGCGTTGAAGGATAGGTTACCATTAAGGCTGCTAAATCTTTTGAATATTTTTCTGCTTTTTCTTCCAAATCTTTAATGTCAACATTGCCATCATCATCACAATTAACAACAACAACTTTCATACCACTCATTTGAGCGCTTGCAGGATTTGTTCCATGCGCGGAATCTGGGATTAGGCAAACATTTCTATTCTCTTGTTTGTTTTGTTTGTGGTATTTTCGAATAGTCATTAGCCCAGCATATTCTCCTTGTGCGCCAGAATTGGGCTGCAATGAAACAGCATCAAAACCTGTAATTTCCTTTAAATCATTTATTAAGTCATTAAATAAATGCTGATATCCTTTCATTTGTTCTGTTGGAACAAAAGGATGGGGCAATGAAAATTCTTTCCATGTTATTGGAATAAG
>CAJQTN010000001.1 GCA_905620505.1 uncultured Pelagibacteraceae bacterium | reverse complement strand
AAAAAAAGATTTTGAATATTTAACTATTAAAAAAGTAGTTATGAAACTTATTAGAGAAAAGATAATAAAATATGTTGAGTTAAATTGTAATTGCATTTATTTATTGTATTTTTTAACTATATATATGCCTGACATTATTATTATAAGTGATACTAAAACCTTCCAAGTGATTTGTTCGTTTAAAATTAACGCTCCAAAAATGACCCCAAATATGGGTATTAAATAAGCTACCTGTGTTTGAAATACTATTCCGTTTTTAGAAAGTATTTTAAACCTTAACCACCATGCAAAGCCTGTTGCAATCACTCCTAAATAGATTAGTGATAAAGTAGATCTAAGTGTAGGGGTAGATTCAAATGGATTTTCAAATATAAAAGAAAGTGGCAACAAAGTAATCACTGACCAAATCATTGTTGAGGTTGTCACATTTAAATTTCCCAATTTTTTTAATTTTTTTAAAATAAGAATGCCAGAAATTGAATAAAAAGTTGAACCAAGTAAAATTATTAATACAAATAAATAATTGCTTTCGTTGATAATTAATTTGTCAAAAAATAAAAGTAGAATTCCAATAAACCCTAAGATAATACCCAGTGATTTTAAAAATGTTATTTTTTCATTTTTGGTAAAAAAATGAGCTAAGATTGATCCGGTTATTGGTGTTGTGCTCATTAACATCGCTGCCAAATAACTGTCAATTTTACTTGTTCCAATTGCTATTAATGAAAAAGGGATGGTAATGTTGCAAATCCCTACCAAAGCATACGTCCTCCAATTTCGAGAAAAGGCATAAATTTTAATTTTGTAAACAAATGAAACAGCTAACATGGTAACTGTGGCTAAGATCACCCTTATCAATGCTAAAGTATAAGGTTCGTAAGAATAAGTTGCTATTTTTATGTTAAAAAAGGAAGAACCCCATATTGCCCCCAAAAGCAGTAATAGAAAAACATCAGTAGCTTTTGCTTCTTTCATTGCAATTATAGATTGTACGTATGTGTTAAATGCATAACTGTTAATGACTAATATTATATTATTGAATTGGTTGTTTCTGTTATGTTTAATACAATTTTAAAAACTTACAAAGGAATTATTAATGAGTGCAAAAGATATTTTTAAATTAATGAAAGATAAAGAAATAGAGTTTGTTGACTTTAGATTTACAGATCCTAAAGGAAAATTTCACCATTTAACCATGGATGCAACAATCGTAGACGATGAAATGTTAGAAAAAGGAACTTTTTTTGATGGCTCTTCAATAGGAGGTTGGAAAGCAATTAATGAATCTGACATGATTTTAAAACCAGACTTAGCGAGAGCTATTATTGATCCGTTTAATTCTCATAATACTCTTAATTTATTTTGCGACGTTTTGGACGCAGTAAAAAAAGAACCTTATGAAAGAGACCCAAGAAGTACTGCGAAAAAAGCTGAAGCATATTTAAAAAATTCAGGTGTTGGCGACAAAGCTTACTTTGGTCCAGAACCAGAATTTTTTACTTTTGACGATGTTAGATTTGAAAATAAAATGAATACTAGTAATTTTTTTATTGATAGCTCTGAAGGTCCTTATAATACTGGTAAAAAATATGAAAATGGAAATATGGGACACAGGCCAGGCGTTAAAGGCGGATATTTTCCAGTTCCTCCCGTAGATAGCGCTCAAGATATGAGAGGTGAAATGTTAAAGGCTTTAAAAGACATGGGAATAAAAGTAGAAAAACATCACCACGAAGTAGCCCCGAGCCAACATGAGTTAGGAATGTATTTTGGAACTCTAACTAGTCAGGCCGATAATGTTCAGCTTTACAAATATGCCGTACAAATGGTTTCTCATTCGTTTGGAAAGACTTCGACGTTTATGCCCAAACCAATCAAAGGTGATAATGGATCTGGTATGCATGTTCATCAATCAATTTGGAAAGGAAGCACTCCTGTATTTATGGGAAACAAATACGCAGGATTATCTCAAGAAGCTCTTTACTATATTGGAGGAGTACTTAAACATGCAAAAGCAATAAATGCATTTACCAACTCAACAACAAACAGTTACAAGAGATTGATACCTGGATTTGAGGCACCTGTAATGCTTGCTTACTCTGCTAGAAATAGATCTGCGTCTTGTAGAATACCTGTGATTATGAACAAAAAAGCTGCAAGATGTGAGATTAGATTTCCTGATGCGGCTGGAAACCCATATTTAGGTTTCGCGGCAATGTTAATGGCTGGTTTGGATGGGATAAAAAATAAAATTGATCCAGGTAAATCTATGGATCAAGATTTATATCATTTATCCGAAAGTGAGTTAAAAAAAATACCTCAAGTATGCGGGTCACTAAGAGAGGCAATGGAAAATCTTGATAGAGACAGATCTTTCCTAACTCAAGGCGGCGTCTTTACAGATGATCAAATTGATGGCTATATTTCCTTAAAATTT